>JBJEMQ010000284.1:0-6961 GCA_051879755.1 Coprococcus sp.
GGACATGAAAAGCTTTCCCGTATTATGAACAGTATAATAGCAAGTCTTGAACTGTGTGACTGGTCGATTGTGCAGATTTTTGACAGTGTATATAAGGTACATCTTGATGAGAAAAATTGGGAAAATGCATTAAGAAGCAAATATCGTCTTCATATTACACAAGACCATTTAAAACCGGAGTTAAGGGAGTATTTTGATAATAATCCAGATGTGGTAAAGCGATTCCAGAATGTTACAAAGAGAGAACTTGTAAATATTCTTCTGAATAAAAAGTATCATAAGGAATTAACTCCAGACAGAGTAATATATCTGATTAATAAAGAATTGATTCATGATGATTACATATCAAGGCTGTTGGATAAGGAACAGTTTGTCAGGGTTTCAAATAAAGAAATTAAACAGGAGATAAAGCCACTTGTATCGGATAATGTGTTTTCACAGACAGTGTATTTGCCAGAAGAAGGATATGAGAAAGCATGTGGCATAATATATGACTGGGCATATCATCACATAAAGACAGTATTTAATCAGATGCCTGAGAAAATGACAAATGTGTTATATGAAACAATGGGCTATAAGCTGCGTATAAATTATGATTCAAGGTCGTTTGCAATGGATATGCAGCAGATTAGTAATGATGAACCGGGAGTTATATGGCATACAACAGCTGAGCTTGTACATAAAGATGGAAAGCTTCTGCTTAATTCAAAAAATATATGTGAGACTATATATTCCAGAGAACGCAGATACAGCAGACCCAAATTTATGAAAGACATATTTTATCAAGTTGGTTATATAGATGGTGAAATTAAACTTAATGATAATACAGGAATATGCAGTATGGGTTATGGTGAGCTGTCACAGCTAATCAAAAATAAATATAGAAATATGCCTGTAATTGTTATGGTGAAGCCGGATATAGTACCAAATTGGGCAATAGATTGTGATGGCTATATTATAAGAACAGATATGTTGTCAAAGACATTGAATGGATTGAGCCATGTTATTGCATGTGATGATGAGTGTAAAAAGATATTCCAGGAAGAATTTGGAAGAGAAAATGTAAATGGAGCAGTTATGTATTGGGGAATTAACAGCAATTATCCGATTATATTTTCGATGGAGGATATAAATCACAGCTTTTTTGAAGAAGTAAGCCATAGTATAAATGAAAGTATAGAATATGAGAAGTCTTTCAGATATAGTCTTAGAGAGATGGTTTGTGACGAATATGTAAAGTGATTGGATGTTGACTTTGCCATTATGATATTATAAAATCACATTGTGCAAAATGTAAGATACAGGTTGGCATTTGTGTAGCAACCGGACAATTTGATTAGAAGGAACCATCATGAACAAATGAATGATATAGGGTGGTTTTGGTGAGATGCCGCCGAAGCAAAATGAGGGGGCTATACATTATAGTTAGGAGACAGAGTATGGAACAAAGAGATATAAATGAAATCAGAGCAGCTATAAAATACATGGATTATAAGCCTGCATTACTTGCTAAGTTTTATGATATAAAAAGTCTGCTGTTTGCTGAGATTATGAAAGACGAGGATTATTATAAAGTAAGCAGCATTATGCCAAATCCATTGAATGATAATAAAATAGTGAAGTGTATAAATATACTTGATAAAAAATATATCGGAAATAAGGAAAAATCCGGTGAAGCGGGTATACCGGAAAAAGCTGTTTCAATACTAAAAAGCATAAAGACAAAATCAGAAGGTGGAGAGATATATCTGTCTGTTGGAAGTGATATAACAGCAGATGTATATCTTTCAATTCCGAGAGGAAACAGCGTTACAATAAATTCTATGAAGCTTGGGTCAGATGTATGGATTAGTGTTATGAATTCGTTTAATGCATATACTTCAGAGGGCTTCACACTTGCTATTCGTATGGATGATATGGCGATATCAATAGAACCATCTGCTTTAGATGGAATAAAGGGTCAGGGTGATGTATTTATATATGTTATGACAGAATATGCCATATACAAGGGATTGGCATCCAATTATTTTAATACAGAGGATATATTATCCGTATATAGAGGATAGATAATATGCTACGAGGCTGTTGCAATTTGTAACAGCCTCTTTCAATATCAAAGTGTGCAAAAGCAACTGCTGGTGGCAGGTTATTTTGTATATATGGGAGATTTAAATGGACAGGCTGCATAAAAAAAAGAAATATATTACAATTGCTATTATTTGTCTGATGATAGCTGCATTTGTTTGTATTATAATAGTTACCGGAAGAAAAAAAGCAGAAACAATGGAATACAGTAAGACAGGATTTGCCATGGGAACGGTAATAAATATTACTACATATGGAGGCGGAGAAAATTGCATACAGGATATAGAGCAATTGATTGGCAGACTGGAGACTGATGAGATATCATGGAGAACCCGGGACTCGGAGATATGGAGAATCAATCATGAATATGAACCGGGTAAAGCATATGAGATAAGCTATGAACTGGCAGAGTATATTGCTATGGTAAAGGAGCTGTATGTAAAAGGGGATGGATTACTTGATGCAACAATAAGGCCACTGGCGTCGTTATGGGGTATTGAAGACGGAAATAGTTATGTACCGGATGAACAGGATATAAAGAGTGCTTTAAAAAATGTAAATATGGATTTAGTTGATATAAATTTAAATGAGGGAGGACATTCTGCTATTACATTACAGGAAGCGAATATGTCCATAGACCTTGGTTCGGTTGGAAAAGGTATAGGATGTGATAAGGTTTATGAATATCTTACGCAAAGTGATATAACAGGAGCATGTATTGCCATAGGTGGAAGTATAGTTATATATGGGAGCAAGCCGGATAAAAGCAGTTATAAGCTTGGCATACGCAATCCACGAGGTGAAACAGGTGATGTAATGGGAGTGCTTACGCTTGCAACAGAAGGCAAGGGAATATTTATGTCTACATCAGGAGATTATGAGAAATATTTTGAAGAAAATGGACAAAGATACCATCATATACTTAACCCAAAGACTGGTTATCCTGCTGATACAGGTATAATATCTGCAACAATAGTATGTGACAATGGGCTAATAAGTGACGGTTTGTCTACACTCGCTGTTCTGCTCGGAAAGGATAAAGCATTTTCACTTATAGAGAGCTATAATGCAGAGGCAGTCCTTATAGACAGTGATGGGAATGTGTATGTAACGAAAGGATTGAAAGATGCATTTGCATTGCAATGTGATGATTACAAGGTGGTAGAATGATTAAGAAGAGTGATTTTATATTGGCAGGAGTGTTACTTGTTGTTGGAATAGCTATTCTTATATGTATGAATATATTTAGAAAGAATGGTGGTTATGCAGAAGTATATGTAGATGGTGAGTTGAAAGAAAAAATTGCACTTTCAGATTCCGGGATTTATAAAATAGAGACTGCTTCAGGTACAAATGTAGTAGTTATAGAAGATGGCGAAGCATATGTCAGTGAAGCAGATTGTCCTGACAGGTTGTGTGTAAATATGGGACATATATCAAAAAATGGAGATAATATAGTATGCGTTCCACATAAACTGGTTGTGCAGATATCAAATGCAGAGAAAAAGGAATATGATGCACGGTAGGAGCGGAATATGAGTATTAGTAAGAATATCAAGGGAAAAAAACGGAATGGTAGCAAAAATCGCAGATACAGTGGAGCAAAGCGTATAGCTTTGCTTGGAATGTTTACAGCGGTAGCACTTGTATTTTCCTATATAGAAACATTTATTCCATTAAATTTTGCTGTGCCGGGAATAAAGCTGGGACTTGCAAATATAGTTACAATAGTGGTACTTATTCAGATGGGACTGCCAAATGCCGTACTTGTTTCAGTTGCAAGGATATGCCTGTCTGCATTATTATTTGGTAATCTGTCTGTTATGGCATACAGTCTGGCAGGAGCTGCTGTAAGTATACTTATAATGAAGCTTATACATATGACAGGGATATTTGGTATAACCGGCGTCAGCATATGTGGTGGTATAGGTCATAATATAGGTCAGCTTGTACTGGCAGCAGTGCTTATGGAAAATCAGAGTATTATGATATATGGACCTGTATTGATGATAACAGGTACCATAACGGGAATGTTGACAGGTGTTGTGGCAGCAGTTATATCAGGTAGTGTAAAAATAAGCTGACATGGTAATGAGGTATTATGTCAGTAAAGCTGTCATAGATTTAATACAAGGCTTTGAATGAGTTAAATTTGAAATTTTGAAATTACATTTTTGTTGTTTTTGAGGAATATAAGTATTATTATAAATAAGAGTTTTACGACAAACAGAAAAGAGGTATATAGATGAGTTTATTTACTTTTTCAGGAGGTATTCATCCATATGAGGGCAAAGAGCTCACCATGGAGAAACCGGTCAAAGAATATCTGCCTAAAGGCGATTGTGTATATCCCTTAAGCCAGCATATAGGCGCACCGGCTACACCTATAGTAAAAAAAGGCGACAGAGTATTAGTGGGGCAAAAGATTGCTGAGGCGAGTGGTTATGTTTCTGCAAATATACATTCTTCAATTTCCGGTACGGTAAAGGCTGTGGAGCCAAGACTTACATCGGGTGGTACTAAGATAAATTCCATTGTAGTAGAAAATGATGGTATGTTTGAAGAAGTAGATTTTTCTAATAATATTATGGATTTATCAACTTTGTACAGGGAGGATATAAAGGATATTATCAAGGAAGCCGGTATAGTTGGAATGGGTGGAGCAGGTTTCCCTACCAATGTAAAGCTGTCTCCAAAAAATGATGAGGCTATAGAGTATATTATTGTAAACGGGGCGGAATGTGAGCCATATCTTACATCTGATTACAGAAGAATGATGGAAGAGTCGGATAAGATAATACTTGGCCTTCAGATATGCGTAAATCTTTTTGATAATGCGAGGGGCATTATAGCTATAGAAGATAATAAGCCTGAGGCTATAAAGCTTTTGACTGATAAGCTTAAGGATAACGATAAGATAACCGTAAACACGGTAAAAACAAAATATCCACAGGGAGCTGAACGCCAGCTTATATATGCGAATACAGGAAGATATGTTAATTCCAAGATGATTCCGGCAGATGCAGGCTGTATTGTACATAATGTAGATACTATTGTGTCAATATATGAGGCTGTAATAGAGGGAAAACCTCTTATTAACAGAATAGTTACAGTAACAGGTGATGCTATCGAAAAACCATGCAATCTGCTTGTAAGGTTAGGTACTAATTGTCAGGAACTGATTGCGGCAGCCGGAGGTTTCAAGGATGGCATTGTCCCTGAGAAGATTGTGGCCGGAGGTCCAATGATGGGTAAGGCTGTTTATTCACTGGATATTCCTGTTACAAAAGGCTTGTCGGCGCTGCTTGTTATGAGTCATGATGAAGTGGCAGCTACTGAACCATCAAATTGTATAAGATGTGGAAGATGTGTAGATGTATGTCCGGGACGTGTAGTTCCATCTATGCTGGCAAATTATGCTGAACATGGAGATATAGATAATTTCCTTAAGCATGATGGTATGGAGTGTTGTGAATGTGGCTGTTGCTCATATGTATGTCCGGCGAAAAGACATCTGACACAGACAATAGCAGGAACAAGAAAGCTGATTTTAGCAAATAAGAAAAAATAAAAGGAGGGGGAAAAATTGGAAAAAACATTTAAAATTTCATCATCTCCTCATGTAAGAGATAAAAAAACAACAGCGGGAATCATGTTGGATGTAATTATTGCATTACTTCCGGCAGGAATATTTGGAATAGTGAATTTTGGACTAAAAGCTTTTATTCTTATAATGACATGCGTGGTTTCATGTGTATTTTTTGAATGGGCTGTAGAAGTTATATTGAAAAAGAAAACAACCATAAGCGATCTTAGCGCGGTAGTTACAGGTCTGCTTCTGGCGCTTAACCTTTCACCCGAAGTTCCTGTGTGGATGGCGATATTAGGAAGTGCATTTGCAATAATTATAGTAAAACAGTTATTCGGTGGACTTGGATATAATTTTATGAATCCGGCACTTGGTGCAAGATGTTTTCTGTTAATATCGTTTACCGGACAGATGACAAACTTTACATATGATGGAATAACAACTGCTACACCACTTGCAGTATTGAAGAGCGGCGGAACAGTTAATGTAACTGATATGTTCTTTGGAAATATAGCCGGAACTATAGGTGAAACATCTGTTATATGCATACTTGTTGGTGCAATATATCTTGTAGCAAGAAAGGTTATTAAGCTTACCATTCCAATTACATATATAGGAACATTTGCAGTATGTATTATGATATATGCACTGGCATCGGGCAGAGGATTTGATGTGTCTTATCTTGCAGCCCATCTGTGTGGCGGTGGTCTTATGCTTGGAGCATTTTTTATGGCAACGGACTATGTAACATCGCCTATAACGCCAAACGGAAAAATAGTATTTGGTGTGATTCTTGGTATATTGACATTTCTGTTCAGAATATATGGTGGTTCGGCAGAAGGTGTATCATATGCAATTATATTTTCAAATCTTCTTGTACCGCTTATTGAGAGATTTACGCAGCCTAAGTCGTTTGGACAGGGAGCTGAGCTTGCCGCTGCAGGAGATACTTCTGCCACAAAGAGCAAGATGAATGTTAAGTCAATTGTTGTTGCCACAATTGCTATATTTGTAATTACTATTATAGCAGGTGTTGCACTTGCGTATGTCAAGAAAGTCACAAAGCAGCCTATAGCTGATGCCAAGCAGAAAGCGAAGGAAGCAGCATATAAGGAGGTATATGCAGAGGCAGACAGCTTTAAGGAATATAATTTTGATAAAGAAGCAGCTTCTGAATATTTGAGCAAGCAGGGATATAAAGATGATATAGAGGAGCTGGTCATAGCTGTTGATGCTGAAGGAAAAGATATAGGGTATGTCATCGTGGTAAATGCTTATGAAGGCTAT
>JBJEMQ010000285.1:0-6945 GCA_051879755.1 Coprococcus sp.
CGAATAATACCATTTTTATCTGACGATACCAATGTTTTATTTACGCACTCTGCTTTGTAAGGAATTCTTAACACTTTCAATCGATTAGCATATGCTTCTTCTATATAATCCTTAATTTCTGTTGAATAAAATGATTGTGGATTTGGAACAAAATCAACCAAACCTTCCATAGATGTTTGGATTATTTCCTGCACAAGGTTTGCAATATCATCAGCATTTTTGCTTATTTTAACTGCAATTTCAGCATCCTTTTCATTTGGTACGCCATCCACCTGATATAAACCGCTTTCTACCGCATTTGCATAAAGCTTGATATTGGAAACAGGCGTTTTGATGCCATGTGCTATAGTGGCAAGAAGCGTCTGTCGTTCCTTTATCAGACGATTAATATGTTTCTTATCATAGGAAAGCTTGTCCGCCAGCATATTAACACTCCACACAAACTTACCAAAATACCTGTTTTTTGTTTCCGGCAGTTTATCCGTAAAATTGCCTTTAGATAAACTCTCCGGATAAGTCGAAAGTTTCCAAAAGGGTTTTAGAATTCTATTATGAATATATAGAATAATTCCCATTGTCAGCGCAAAAGTAATCATTATGAACACATTCATAATTAAAGCTTTTTGATGATATGAAGCATCACTGTAAGAAAATAACAGAAAGCCTGCCAATTTATCCTGGTCATAAAGCACCCACACACTTTGAGAACTTGTGATGTCGGTCACATTATTAACCTCACTTTTCTCCTGCTCTGCTGAAAGATAAGTAATTGCAACCGGTAACAGACATTCGTCATACTCCTGCTGCCAGTTATCTTTTTTATCATAAAAAACCTTCTGAAGAATGACTTCCGGCTCTGCATCCCCTTCTTTCATATTCGTTTCAACAAGGCTGGCAATACGATTCATTACAATATTCCGGTCCTGATTCGATACTTCTTCCCGTTGTTTTTGCAATACATTTGCAAACACGAAAATCAAACCAAAAATAAGAAATATTCCCACATACAAATACCTTAATCGCTTCATTTGCTGCATACACCTCCGAATCTGTAACCAACCTTCCATACTGTCTGAATCAACGTCGGATTCTTAGGGTCGTCCTCTAATTTCTCACGAAGCCATCGCACATAAACATTCAGCGTATTCATTTCACTAAAGCAGTCACAACCCCAGACTGCATTAAAAAGTGTTTCCTTATGGATTACCTGCTCCGGATGTTCCATAAAATAACACAATATATCATATTCCTTACCTGTGACAGAAATTTCCTTTCCATTTTTGGTTACAGTTCGTGCTGCTACATCTACCATAATATTCTGATATACAAGAAGCTTCTTTTCCTCTGTCATCTCGTAATTTCTACGCAGAATTGCTTTTACCTTGGAAGATAAAACAGGAAAGGAAAACGGCTTATCAAGATAATCATCCGCCCCTACATCAAGTCCCAGAATCTTACTCTGATCATCAGTTTTAGCACTCATCATCAAAACCGGAATGTTATGCTTTCTGCGAATTGTCTGAAGAGCTTCGTAACCATCCATTCCCGGCAACATAACGTCAAGAAGCAGCATTTTATATGCTGCTTTCTCAACGCACTCTAATCCTTCCTCTGCGTTTTCTTTCCATTCCACTGAAAACCCGTCTCTTCTTAAGAAATCACAAATTAAAGTACCCAGTTCTTTATTATCTTCAATGATTAATATATCCGTCATAAGCACTCACCATAATCTAAAAACCCCCCACATCCAGAAACAGAGGCTTATCCATAACACCTTCTTCGCCTGTGAAAGCCACCTGGATATTACCGGTACAGTAGTCAATTAAAACAATATGTACAACACTGTTTCTATGAACATTTTCCACGTCGTACTGAGCCGTCTTTTCCTGAGTCATCATATCTTTTACATTCGCAACAGAAAAACGCTCTCTAGCCGATACCCATTCATTATATTTCCGGAAACGAACCAGATTCGCCGTTGAGCCCGAAAACGTATCCTGATTACCTTCCGTCATAAAAGAGTTCAATACACATAAACTATCTCTGCTCTCCCAGTTAAGTCCTTCCATAATCGGAGTATCTGCGTCTCTGAGAATCGAAAAACCATCCCCCGCTTCTGCCACTTCCCGTACGCAATCTTCCGCACAATAAGAATTATTTTCGTCTGTGATAATCAGGTTGTGGCACCATGTAAAATTACCGCTGTTTGCCACCATATAATTTCCCACATCCATTGCATTGTCGTATTCCTCCAAAGCATATCGGATGGCATAAGTATAACATGTTTTCCCCTCATATACAAAGGGATAATCCGTTGCTCCAACATCCAGAATTCCTACAAATACTCCATTATCATTCACTGCGGAAATCATCCCCAAAAGTCCCAGAATACCAATACTTGTAATGCTTCTGTCACCCTTTTCCATATGTACAACAGCATTCGCTTTCCCCATCTGGTTTTCACTTCCCAGATTCCATTCAAGACTCCGCAAGGTAATCCCTTTTCCGGTTTCTGTTTTGTCACCCCAGAGAGAAAGAGCACTGCAGGCGGTCGGTCGCAAGGCATCCGGTATCATCTGCACGATAACAGCCTCTTCATAACTAATCTTTCCATTTTCCGCAAAGCCTTGTTCTCCGTCAGAAAGGGCAGCTGCAAATGCTTTAATTTCCGCTCTATATTCTTCCGGTATAGAATCCAGTAACACATTCATTCTATTTTCCAATACATCATAATTAATGTTTTGTCCCGAGAAGGCCATTCTGACGTTTTCATAAATATACGGCTCCAGAATCTCTTCATATGCAGGAAATGCTTCCAAAATAGTTTTAGCATATGCCGTTCCTACCTTTTCCGGTGTTCCGCTTTCATAATCCAGCGTCACGTCATAATAATCCGGATATACAAGAATCGTACATAATCCATCCCCCGATACGAATGTTTCTTCTACACTCTGCCTGATTCCTTCATCTGTATATTCATACACATCTTCGGTAAAATAATTTTCTACTGGCTGCAATACATATTCTGCATTATTTGTATCCAAATCCGCCAAATTCTCTTTTTGCTGTCCGCAAGCCGTACTAGTTAAAAACATTGCTGCTGTCAAACCAATACAAAGAAACTTCTTTCCCTTTTTATTCATCACGAATCCTCCAAATTTGTATTTTATTCACTGCTTTTAACACCGGAAGCAGACAAAGTGTAATGAGCATAATTACACATACCGGCACAATTACAAAGCTTGCAAAAAACTGGGTAATTATTTCAAAATCATACACATGGATAATCGCATTTACCAATTTTCCAATAATAAAGTTTCCAATGGTAGTTGTAAAAATAATAGCTGCCACATAGGATATCATAACCAGCAGAAGGATTCTTAGCATATGCCACCATTTAATTGGTCTCCTGTCAAATCCCATACTCTTTAATAACGCCACATCCGCGGTTTCCTCCTCAATAAAAATATTTTCATACAATACGGTTATCAAAACCAGGATGACAGCTACCACAACCGAAACTACTGCAATTAACAAGTCAAACATCTCATCGAAGCCCTCAAGATATTCAAGAGAGGCGTCCTTTTTTGGTTTAAACTTAATTTCATCATCGCTAAAAAGAGCATCCATTTTATCATAATATTTCTGGTATTCTGATGCCGGACAATCCATTTTGTATTGAAACAGCATATTATCACCCAAGGATACTGCGCCTTCAAACTCTTCACCCATAATTATTGGTGTTACTCCCCAGCATTGCCCATCAAAAAAGGCTGTTACTACAAATTCTTCCTTTACTTTCCCATAGGATATATGGTCTTCATTGTACTTATCATACTCAATGGTAATAACGTCACCCAGTTCTATTCCCGCCTGCTCGGCGCCAGAATATGCTAATGCCACCTCATTATATAATCGGGGAGCCACGCCTCCCTCTACATACACAACTTCTGTCGAATCCGGTTCTCCGAAATGAATCATACATAATAACTCTTCATTTTCAAATTCAACATTTACCGTCTGGGTACTGAAAAACTCCGCTTTTGCAGGAATGCCGTTTTCTTCAAATTTTTTATTGATAGCATCATATACAGCTTCTGTACTTCCTTCTTTTTCATAGAGTCTTGAAAAATAGGACTCATTTATTTCCATAGAAAAATCTATCTCATTTATTTGCAAATATTTCTTTGCATAATCCATACTGCAAACAGAATTTTTTACTTGTATGACCAGAACAACCATACAAATACCTGACACATAGGCAAGAATCAGATAACTGTACCTTTTCACTCTTCCCAAAATATCACTCAGAGCAAGAAACAACGGAATATTCATCTTTTTCTTTTTGTGCAAAAACAATCCGGGTACCTTTCTGAATCGTTCCCCTCTGTTCTCTCCGTGAATAGCATCTATGACACTGATTTTGTTCATATGCCGCAAAGAGAAGAATGTAAATGCAACCACGACCAGGATCATTACCAGCACTGCGATTATCGCCATAATAATTGTCGCAGGCACTGAAGGCAGAAGAATATGTATCATAAACCGATTCATTAAGATATTACCAAGCGGCATCGCAATAGGAATTCCGATTATTCCTCCCACAATAGCAAACGCTATATATTTTACTGCGAACAGCGCACGATAGGAAAAGGAATATACACCAATGGCTTTTATGACTCCGATTTCTTTTTCTTCTCTTTTAATAGCAGATTTCAAACTAAAATGAATGGTCATGAAAATCACGGCAATCATAAATATGCCAACCACCGACAACACCAGTGCAACCACCAAACCAATGATTCCATCATTGGTCATAAATCGTCTCTGGGTTCCCCACAATTCCAATTCCAAATCTTCCAAATCAACAAGCAACTTATTTTCTATCTGTAATACAACGTCTACATAATCTTCTTCTATGTCTGTCAGATAGATATCATACACATCTGTTTTGACCGGAGATTCTTTAAATAGTATCTCATAATCCGCATCCGAAAACAAAATCCTGTCACATATATAAGCTGACGGATCTTTATAAAAAGCTGAAATAGTGAATTCATATACATTTCCCATCTGAGTTGTGACGCGAATAGCATCTCCGACTCTCGCCTCTGTATGATTCATAAGATTCTGGGGAAGCGCTACACAGCCACTTTGCACTGTAAGAAGCTCATTTTCCAAATCATACGGAATATTATGGTCCGTCTGCACCGTCGCAAACATAATCTTTGAAGACGATATTGGTTCTCGCAAATTCTCATTTTCTCCATATTCCACCATTGTGCCCGGATAAATTATTCTCTCGTTTATATACATCCTGTCGTATTCCGGAACATCCGCAAGCAAAGTCTCTATTCTGTCACGTTGCCCCATACTGTCAGAAATACTTGTTCCTGTAATCAATGTTATATCAGATGTATTACATACCTCATAAGTATTTTCAACTTCCACAAGGTTGGTAAACAGAAGCTGTGTACTGACAACAACAAAAACAGATGCCAATATCATAAAAATAAACAATGTAATATTCAGTCCGATTTTATCGGTTAAATCTCTTTTTAACATTCTAAAATACATGTTTCCACTCTCCGCTCTATAAATTTACCAACCCATTTCTTCCAGCCAGTATTTCAGTTTGCGCTCACGCACAGATATCTCCTGCATATCTCCCAACTTTCCAAGTCTTAATTCACCTTGTATATTTCCATCAACGAGATAAATAATGCGCTCGGAAACTGCTGCCACACGTTCACTGTGGGTAACCATAAGAATTGTTGTTCCAATATTGTTTACAGAAACCAGTTCTTTCATTACTTCCTTAGATGCCTTGGAATTTAAGGCTCCTGTGGGTTCATCTGCAAATAACAATTTAGGATTATTAATCAAAGCCCTGCACAGACAGGCTCTCTGCAACTGACCACCGGACACCTCCGTAATCTGTCTTTCTGCTGTATCAACTATCTCCAGACGTCTCATCAGTTTCTCAGCCTCTTCATTTACTTCCTTCCGGCTTTTTAGATTCGCCTGATATCCGGGAAGCACAATATTATCCATAATACAAAGTTTTTTCATCATATACATCTGCTGAAAGATAAAACCCATTTTCATCAGTCTGATTTTTGACAATTCCTTTTCTGTTTTATCAGAAATATTTTCTCCGTCAAAAAATACTTCTCCTGCAGTAATACTATCCATGCCGCTTATGGTATAAAGAAGTGTAGATTTACCGGAACCGCTTGGTCCCATAATAGATACAAATTCCCCCTCTTCCACTTCTAAATTTACATTTTGCAAAACATTATTGCTTTCCTTATCTACGATATATGTTTTACATAGATTCTTTGTCTGAAGCACCTTTTTTTTCATATCAATCTCCATTTCTGTTCTATCTTCCTGCAAACCTCTCATTTATAAATTAACTTTATAAGCTTCTTAACTTATGTTTACAATATGATATTAACATGGCAATTCTTAAAAAATCTTTAAAACTTCTGCTTTATATGATATTTTTTATTGTTTTTCTTTTTCACTATATATTCAAGAACGCCGGGGCGTTCTTGCTGCGGAATGTGCGTCAGCTTTGCTGACATCTTCATCTGCACATTCCTGCAATCCGCCGGAGGCTTTTATCTCAGTCGGAGATTGGACTCCCACTGAGACTAGTTTGTTTCTTCACTCGCCACTTATAGAAGTGGGAGTTTTCTCCGACCGAGATAAACACCCCGGCAGAAAAGCTTCTTTCTTTAACTGCCAGGGTGCTATTATTTGCGGAGCATTCAATTTTAGTAAACTGTCTACCCATTGTCTAAAGCCAATTGAAATATGGGTACCGTAATTACTTTTTCAGCATTCCAAGTTCATATGCCTCATAATCATTACAGAATAGTATTCTTTTAACTTGACACATCTTTTTGCTTTTATAGTCATAGAGAGTTCTCTCAAATT
>JBJEMQ010000286.1:0-1783 GCA_051879755.1 Coprococcus sp.
GTAGCTGATTTTCATGGGCTTGCGGCTGGTATCTGTGAAGGTACTGAACAGATACCATTGTTTTATAAAATATCTCTGATTTTTATAGGAAAACCTCTGATTTACAGGGTGCAATTCTCTGAAAATTTATGGTAAATTTTTTATATCAACAAGCAACATACTTGATAACACATCAAATATAGAAATGCGAGACAAAGAAGTCATGATTTTAGTAATCATGGCTTTTTTGTGTATATTGACCAATCATTTCTATTGCAGAGGAGTATCTTATGAAAGCGAGGGCAAATTTTATGAAGAATGGTTTATTTGTGAAAATGAAAAAAACAGCAGCAGTGATCATGTCGGCAGCATTGGTGTTTGGAATGACCGGCTGTGGCTCAAAGGAAGAGGAAGGTACTGTTAAAGTAGGTCTTCTGCATTCCATGACAGGTTCCATGGCAATTTCAGAGCAGGCAGTTCTCGATGCAGAGAAACTTGCAATTTCAGAGATTAATGCAGCAGGTGGAGTTCTGGGATGCCAGATTACATATCAGGAGGAGGATGGAGCTTCAGACCCGTCTACATTTGCTACAAAGGCAGAAAAACTTGTAGATCAGGATGGAATCTCCACAGTATTTGGTTGCTGGACATCTTCATCCAGAAAGGCTGTAAAATCCATCTTTGAAGATTATAATGCATTGCTTTTCTATCCTGTACAGTATGAAGGAATGGAATCTTCAAGCAATATTGTTTATACAGGTGCTGCACCTAATCAGCAGATAGTACCTGCTATTGAGTATCTGATAGACCAGGGATATAAGAAGTTCTTCCTGTTAGGTTCTGACTATGTATTTCCACGTACAGCGAACATGATTATATCAGCACAGGTTAAGGCAGCCGGACTTGAGGTCGTAGGCGAGGAATACGCTGACATGACTCAGACAGACTTTGCAGCTATTATTTCAAAGATTGAAGAAGCACAGCCTGACGTAATTGTTAATACATTAAATGGTACAGGTAATGTTTCATTCTTTAAGCAGATGTCTGAGAAGAATTACACAAGTGATAAATATATGACTATGTCATTCTCAATTGCAGAGGAAGAAGTATCTACTATAGGTTCTGATATCCTTAAAGGACACATGGTTTCATGGAATTATTACCAGACAACAGATACTGCGAAGAATAAAGAATTTGTTGAAGCATATAAGAAAGCTTATGGAGAGGACAGAGTCACATCTGATCCGGCAGAGGCAGCTTATGACGCAGTATATCTCTGGAAGGCAGCATGTGAGAAAGCCGGAAGCTTTGAAGTGGATAAAGTCCTTGAGGCAATAGAAGCAGGTGGTATTTCTTATGATGCACCTGAAGGAACTGTAACAATAACAGGAAGCAATCATCATCTTGCTAAACCGGTTCGCATCGGACAGGTATCAGACGATGGTCTTATCTATGAGGTATATTCAACAGCTGAACCTGTAGAACCTGATCCATATCTTGAAACTTATGACTGGGCAGTTGAAGCAGGAATCAAGCCATTAGAGTAATCTTTATCTAAATGAAAACAGCAGGCGGTGCGATGATGCACAAACTGCTGTTTTCTGCAATAAAAGCAATTGTTTTTGTAACTGTTGGACACAGATTTATGGATTTTAAGCGTAATCTGTGAAAAAGTGGAATTGGAGGTGCAGATTGTGGCAGATCTTGTAAATACATTGTTTAACGGACTGAGCCTTGGATCGATATATCTTCTGGTAGCACTTGGACTGGCCATCACTTTTGGACTTATGGGTGTTATCAACAT
>JBJEMQ010000287.1:0-1777 GCA_051879755.1 Coprococcus sp.
CTGCTTCTTCTGCTATATATATCATCAGGCGCATCATATATTCGTTCTCCACCTACAGCATCAGCCTGACTCTCTATTATAGACTTTGCAATAAGTCTTGGCGAACCAAGAGATTTGCATATCTGTTCCTCACTTTTTCCCTTTTTCATTTCACTTCTGAAATAATCATCATAATAATTTATTGTTTCATAATATTTATCTGATGGTACACTGCCAGACAAAGCATCTGCCAGTTCCCTGATAAAATCTTCCTTTGAATTTTTTTTCATATCAGTATTTCCTCCCTGCAATCTAATAACAAAATTTATATAAACTATCTATCGTCTGTGGTCACTTATTCAAATAAACTACCAATACTTTATAATATCCCATATCTTCCACGACATAGTTAATTTTGCGAATACCTCCCTGATTAAACAAAAAAGATAAATCAGGTGAATTACTAACGTCCTCAATACCGGCTTCAAGTACATTTGACTTTCCAAGCTGTATTTTTATGTTGCTTTTATAATCATCATAAGTGCTATAGTAATAAAATTTCTTTTTATAGAAATTATATTTTTCACTCGTACATTTGTTATAGAACTGCTCTTCCCATGTATGATTCTGTGAAATAGTTTTATCATCAAGATTTACATATACATGCTTCACATATGCTCCCATATCCGGAAGAGAATCATCCCATGTCAAATCTATGTGGTACCACTCATCATCTAATTTTATCATATTCCATGCATGAAGGCCCTCACTTGTATCGCCTACAACTATATCACATTCTATACCAAGGCATGACATGAACATAAAAAAGGCTTCTGCATATCCATCACATACAGCTGTATGTGAAACAAGAACTCCATATGCCGTATATGCATCGTCCTTATTCTCCGGATAGCCGTAAGCACAATTTTTTACAATAAAATCATGTACTGCTATCTCCTTATCAAAATCTGTCATACCAATTGTTATATTTGCATCTATAAATGCTTTTATTACATCATATATCTTTTCTGCTTTTGGTCTGTCTGACGGAATTTCTTCGTTATAGAGATATTTCCTTATAACATAATAATTATCTGACAACTCAAAATCCAGCTGTATAGCCAGATAATCTCCTGACTCCACAATAACTCTGTAAGTATTAACATTACCATAAGCAGAATCAATATACTGATTTATCATATGAACATCACTTTTTTTTACATTCCTTACATAATAAACCGCAGTATCTTTTCCTGACTCCATATCATCTATAACAGCCTCACGAAAACTGACAAGCCCATCAAGTATACTGTCATGCTTAATAATATTGAAGAATATCCATCTTCCCGCCCCAAACATCAATGTCAGGATACAAATAAGAATGATTCCCTTCAAAAAGACCACATATTTTTTCATGTCATGTAACATATCCTCCATAAAGATAGTGCTATTCTAACATTATAAGAAGCCTGTTGCAAATATATTTCACAAATTCCATATATACTTAAGGTTGCTAAAGATATTCTTATGTTGTAAAATGTATCTGTTCAGAGCTCACTTAAAATACCTGTTAATAAAAACATGTTTTGCCAACTGCAGCCCTGAATATTGACAACTATATGAAAAGAGGTAACAATATGGCACAGCTTTGGGGCGGTCGTTTTACAAAAGAAACAGACCAGCTTGTATATAATTTTAATGCATCTATTTCATTTGACAAAAAATTCTACAGACAGGACATTCGCGGAAGCATAGCCCATGTAACCATGCTTGCAGCTTCAGGAATTCTTACCGAAGA
>JBJEMQ010000288.1:0-1776 GCA_051879755.1 Coprococcus sp.
AAACAGCCAAAGGAGCCAGCAGATTCGCCGTAAACTCCGGCAGCACATGTGCCAGGGTCGTTTCTATGCTGTCCACCCGCTCTACCATTATGTTTTTTAAAGAACCGGATGGCATGTCTTTGACACGTCCAAGGGGAACTCTTGCCAGCTTATCACACAGCCGCTTTCGAATGTTTGCCAACACATGGAAGGTGGCTTTATGGGAACAGGACGTGGATATTCCATGAAAGGTAACCCTTCCTATCCAAAACACTGCCATAATGATTCCATCTCTCAAATAAAACTGCCAGTCACGGTTTCCATCAATCAGTTTTGCCACCATATCCCCCATAATGACATAGGGTACGATACTGCAGGCAACACCAATAATGGCAAACAGCACGCTTGCAATATACAGGCTCTTTTTCTCACCTGCAAATTCGGCAAGCCAGCTCACCGTGCTTCTTTCTTTTTGTTTCATAAACTCAATCCCTCCTTGTTTATCTTATAAGGTTAGTTGAGACTAACTCGTGATTTATTTTTAAGAGAAATTCATATTGAATTTCTCTTATTTTCAACCCTATGATTATTCTCCGAATTTCACACCCAAAAGCTTTTCCCAGCCCGCTGTGTGAAATTGTTGCAGCTGCCGGATATACTCCTTTGCCTCTTCCTTTGACATATCATGAACAATCGTTTCAAACATACCGGTAAAGAGCCCGCTGGAAACCATGTGAATTAAATTTTTATTGATTGGTTTTATCTTGATTCCCATCTGCTTTAACGTTTCTATGTAGGTAAATGTAGATTCTGTTTCTTTCACTACCAGCTGATGCACAAAAGCAGCGTACTTTGTCCCCTCCGCACACAGAATGATTAATTTAAAGACATCATAATGAGTATAAATATAATCCAACATTTGAAACATGGCACTACCGGAAATATATCTTTGATGTCTAACATTGTCAAGACAGATAATTGAGCAAATTTATCAAGTATAGCTTTTTCTACCCTATAATTAATTCTCCTGCTTCATCATCTTTCTTGAAACCTTAATGTACATTCCGATTCCAACCACCAGTGAGATTATATCTACAATAGGCTGTGCCCATACAAGACCGGTAACGCCGAGCACTGCATTCAATATAAATAGCGTCGGAATATAAATCAGTCCCTGTCTGCTGATGTTAATGATTAGGGATGGCATTGCAGCGCCCATCGCCTGTAAGGCATTGGTGAGAACATAGAAAATGCCAAATACCGGACCCGTAGAAAGCAGAATTCGGGCAAATTCCACTGCAAAATCAAAAGCATTTAAATCTGTCAGGAATACACCTACAATCTGATTAGTAAATGCATAGCAAAGAATCGTTAATGATACACCGAGAAAAGTTGCAAAGCAGAAGGCAAATTTCATATATTTTTTGAATCGCTCCCACGTTTTTGCGCCTACGCAGTAACCGAGAAGCGGCTGCACGCCTTGTCCGATTCCCATGGATACCATTCCGGTAATCATAACAATCTTCATCGCTACTCCGATTCCCGCAACTGCCATATCACCATATGCAGCCATCTGACTGTTCATGATAATCTGTGAGGCACTCATCAACAGAGAACCAAGTGCTGCCGGGATACCTATGGAAAGTACACTGCTTGCGACTTTGTCTTTTAAAGTAAAGTCTTTAATATTGATACTTAAAACAGATTTTCCGGTCAGATAATAATACAGATAATATACGGCACCTACGGTTTCACCCAAAAGAGTTGCCAGCGCACATCCTACAATATCCCAGTGAA
>JBJEMQ010000289.1:0-1773 GCA_051879755.1 Coprococcus sp.
AAAAATTAGTAGCATATTTTAGTGCCGGTGGAACAACAAAGAAAGTAGCAAAAATGATTGCGGAAACAGCAGAAGCGGATTTGTACGAAATCGTGTCGAAACAACCATATTCTAAGGCGGATTTAAACTGGATGGATAAGAAATCCAGAAGCAGTGTGGAGATGAACGACAAAAAATCCAGACCGGAAATCACAGATACAGATGTTTCAATTGACAAGTATGATGAGATTATTTTAGGATTTCCAATCTGGTGGTATGTAGCACCTACAATTATTAATACATTTTTGGAAAGCTATGATTTTACAGGTAAAAAGATTGTATTGTTTGCAACCTCCGGCGGAAGTGGATTCGGTAATACGGTAAGAGAGTTGCAGCCTTCTGCACCTGATGCAGTGATAGTGGAAGGTCAGGTGTTTGGCAGGGCCGCAAAGCAGGAAATCGAGGAGTGGGTGAAACGTATTTCGTAAGTGATGATTCTAATGAGTTTCGCGAGAAAGGCAGAGTGATTAGTATGGAAAGGATTGTACAAGCAGCAGGAAGAAATGCACTTGGAGAATTTGCACCGGAATTTGCACATTATAATGATGATGTTCTTTTCGGGGAAAACTGGAATAATCAGGATATTGATGTTAAGACAAGAAGTATCATAACAGTGGTTGCATTAATGTCATCCGGGATAACAGATTCATCTTTAAAATATCATTTACAAAATGCAAAGGAACATGGTGTGACACAAAAGGAAATCGCAGCAATTATTACCCATGTGGCATTCTATGCAGGTTGGCCAAAGGGATGGGCGGTTTTTAATCTGGCAAAGGAAGTATGGCAGCCAAAGGAAGGGGATTTGCCATATGAAGATGAAGCCATGAGAGCACATGCGAAATCGATGGTATTTCCGATTGGACAATCCAATGATGCATTTGCAAAGTATTTTGTAGGACAAAGCTACCTTGCTCCGATATCCACAGATCAGGTTGGTATTTTTAATGTAACCTTTGAACCCGGATGCAGAAATAACTGGCATATTCATCACGCAAAAAGCGGTGGCGGACAGATTCTAGTATGTGTAGCCGGACGTGGGTTTTATCAGGAAGAGGGCAAGGAAGCGGTAGAAATGAAACCGGGTGACTGCATTAACATTCCTGCAGAAGTGAAGCACTGGCATGGAGCAGCTCCTGATGAGTGGTTTTCACATCTGGCCGTTGAGGTGCCGGGAGTGGATTGTTCCAATGAATGGTGTGAGCCAGTATCGGAGAAGGAGTACGCTGGATTAAAATAAGGAGAGGACTATGGAATACGGTAAACTTGGGAATACAGATATAGAAGTGTCAAGATTGTGTGTGGGATGCATGAGTTTTGGCAAAGCCGGAACCATGCATGACTGGACGCTGGATGAAGCAGAGAGCGAGAAGGTTATTAGGCATGCCCTAGATTTGGGATATAATTTTTTTGATACGGCCAATGGTTATTCAGCCGGAACAAGTGAGGAATACTTGGGAAGAGCGTTGAAGAAAAATATAGCGAGAGATAAGGTTGTAATTGCATCCAAGGTATATTTTAATGAAGGTCGTTTATCAAGACAGGCAATCATGAGGGAGATAGACGGAACTTTGTCACGTCTTGGAACCGATTATCTTGACTTATATATAATCCGTAGATTTGATTATGATACGCCGATAGAAGAAACCATGGAAGCATTGCATGAACTTGTAAAAGCAGGAAAGGTCAGAGCCCTTGGTGCATCTGCTATGTATGGATATCAGTTTTATAATA
>JBJEMQ010000290.1:0-5329 GCA_051879755.1 Coprococcus sp.
TTTGTATCTTTTAATATCTGCAACATTTTGTTCTAATTCATTTTTTAAAGAATCTATATTAACTTGATTAATGTTTTTTTCTCCACACAATATTAGGTATTCCAAAACCTTTTTTTGTTCGCTATTACGATGATTAGCATGATTATAATTCTGCGTAACAACATTAACGCGAGCGTTGGTATAGTGTTTTTGAGCAAGTTCAATTAATTCATCAATGGAGATGGTGTATCTGTCGGTAGCTTGTTTTTCTCTGTCTTGAGGGTAAGCGTAGCTAATGGCTAGGTTAGTGTTGTTATGTGCACAAAAACTAATTAAGTTTTCTAAGGATTGCTTTGCAGAACTTCGTTGGCTCAATTTGGATTGGTAACGTCCTTCTGTATATAGTCCTTTCGTATATCCGTTTTTTGTAATAGTTAATTCGGGATATTCATATTTGGCAGCAACATTCAATAAATGATAATATCTTGAATATTGCATATCTGTATATGGGGGATCGGCATACACTAAGCCAACATTTGAAAATATCTTTTGGTCTAATAAATCTTCAAAATTTGAATTGAAAACCATATTCTTTCCTGAAAATTTAGAAAGAGGAACAGTTATATATTCTTTGAACTTCTTTATAAACAACTCATAAACGTTTTTTTTGCGCTGAATAAACAGGCGAGTTTGGTTTTTTTCAAGACTGAGCGGTTGTGCCATGTGTCCATCTTTAGAAAAAACGGTTTCTTTCATAGCATAAAATAAGCATGAAAGAAGGGCATTTCTATATTGCGGAAACCGCAAATTAATTATTTTAATGAGACAATCAATATCAAGGTCTTGAGTTATTCCATAATAATTAGTTGCATAGTACGTTGTAAACAAGTAGAAGTCACATGTTTGCTTTATACTGTCTACAGTTAATTCGTTTTTGGTTATATCAGAATATTGATTGTTCCATACAGTTGGATACAGGTTGTATAAAGCAATCAGTTGTTCGTAGTTTCCTTGATCAAGAGCAAGCTGTTCTTTCTTGACAAAGTCTATAATAGGTTTTGCATGTTTTTTTATCGTAGTTGTATATACAATATCTAATGAATTGATAAGTTCGGTTGCAGAGTTAATATCTGCTTGATTTAATATCGCGTCAGCAATTATACTTGCATAGCTTTCTGCATCGTTAGCATATACTTGATAATTATCTCTGAACATGTTACTGACAGCTGCGGAACCGGAAAAAATATCCAATATGGCTTTGCCATCTTGTATATAAGGTTCTATATTTTTTTTTATAAAACTGCTGAGGTTGTTTTTACTTCCTTGATAGTTTAAAACAGTAAAATTCTCCATGATATATTCCTCCGTGTTTTATTATAATGAGTGAAGTAAAAAAAGACAATCACAAATAGAAAAATATTAATATTTTTTTTGCATCGAAAAAACAGAAAAAGAGGAGGCAGATTGAAATAACATATGATATAATAGAAGTGGAAATATTTATACAATCAAAGAGATGATAATTGTGATAGGTAGACAAAAGAATATATAGGAGGATTCAAATGGCACAAAAGACACTTGATCCACATATGTGGAATTTGGAAACACTTTTTGAATTGATATATGAGGTTCCTGTTTATCAACGGCCTTATTCATGGGATAAGGAACAGGTAGAAGTACTTCTTGCTGATATAAGTGAAGCATTTTTCTCAGAAGATAGAGAAGATGGATATTATACTGGCAATATTATTGTGTATGATACAGACGACAAAGTTAATGGTAGAATATCGAGATATGATATTATTGATGGTCAACAACGTATTACAACTTTTTCCTTGATTTTACTTGCTGTATATTCATTAGCATTGACCAATGGTGTTCCTGAAACGGATTTAACATTGAACAGAGTTAAAGGAGCACTGTGGAAAATAGTAAATCGTGACTACAAGAAGGATTTACCGGTGGTTACGTTAAATAGTATTGAAAAAAAGTGTTTTTCTGATTTGTTCAATAAAGGTTTTGATAACGCAAAAGAACTTGAACAATATTGCAATCAATATAAAATATCTTCAAAATTTGAGGAGAGAGTTTTGCATAATTACTTGTTTATTGCAGAAAAACTTAATAGTACAAT
Organism: Coprococcus sp.; assembly: GCA_051879755.1. Taxonomy (GTDB): domain Bacteria; phylum Bacillota; class Clostridia; order Lachnospirales; family Lachnospiraceae; genus Coprococcus. Next base: position 2,114 of record JBJEMQ010000290.1, read on the forward strand.
AATAACAACGGATTATTCTTCAATTCTGGATTATGCAGAATATCTACTGCAATATGTACAATTTATTGTTATTGAAGCTAATTGTAAAAAAAATAAGGTATTTTCCATGTTTGAGTCAATTAACAGTAAAGGAAAAAAACTTGAAGACATTGATTTGATAAAAACCTATATATTTTCAAAACTTGATGAAAATGATTATTCTACATATTTAGATAAATGGGGACAGTTAATCATTAAAACAAATGATAATCTATATGATTATCTTTATAATTATATAAAAGCATATTTGTGCTTTTACAGGCAGAATATTTCGGTAGATAATTTTAAAACAATAGCGACTCGTGATATGATGCCTTATTACAAAGTTTCCTCCGAAAAAGAAGCATTTATGAAGATGTTAGATGACATGTATAATAAGGTTGATTATTATATCATGTTATCGGATACAGATAAGGCAAATAGACTTATAAAGAATAACAAATTTAGGTTTTATTATAAAATATTTACAGAAGTTTCCTATAAGCATCCTAAAGCTTTGTTCTTGAGAATACTTATTGATTATAGCGAGGGCAAAATTGATAAAGAAGATGTAGTTGAAATTGTGGTTGAAACTGTGGGATTTATGGTGAAATTTCTTACTATTAGTGATAGAGATAGTAAAGATGCAATTACTATGTTTTCAAGTATTATGAATGAAATATATGATAATAAATCAGTTGTAAAAGATAATGTAATAATGTCTCTGGCTTCAGAGTATTTGAATAAAGGAATTACAGCAGAGAAATTGAAAGCAGAATTGATGGGAATTGATGCATATAATCAAAATAAAAAACTAACATGTGCATTATTGGCGTTATATGAATCGACAACTGTTTCAAATGGTGTTGCAGCCATTTCGTATGATCAAGCATATACCTTGTTTGACTCATTTGGTGATGCATTTAGTTTAGATCATCTATTGGTACAGACTCCAAAGGTTGAAGACTTAAAATATAAATATTACAAAGATGAGAATACCAATACATTAGTGCTTAAACCAGGGCATGATTTTCCGAAAAACATTGTAGTTGAAGGGATGGATTATGATACTTTTTCAAGTCAGATTTTAAATAAAATAGGAAATTTACGAATCTATTATAGAGATAAAAATTCTGGAAGACAAAATACTGCAATTGAGTTAAAGGAATACAATTCTTTTGATAGTTATTCAAATATTAAAGAAAGAGGTAAAGATATAGTCGAAGTTATATTAGATTATTGTATTCCTCAACCGAAAATTGATTTGAGTGTTATTCAAAAAAATGGTAAGAAAAGAACGGAAGCAGCATTTCCTAAAATGGATAAACTGATTGAATTTAGTTTAGTAAAACCAGGAGATAGACTTTACATTACCGTTAATTCATGTGATGCAAAAGATTCAGAAGCAGAGTTGATTGATGATAAATTTGTTATGTATAAAGGAGAAAAAATGACAATTAATAATTGGGGATGTAAAGTGACGGGATGGAAATCAATAAGAATATACGATAATGTTGCAGTTGTGGGTCAAACAGAAACTTTACATGAAAAAAGATTGAAATTTATGAGCGAACATAATGAATCAGTTAGATAATAAGGAACTAATTGTTATTTTGTATTGAATAAGAATTTGCTGTGGTATATACATAAAATTGATTTAGAAACAATGAGGCATCCTTAATTCAACTCCCCCATCGCCTCAACATACCCTTGTAACCCACCATCTCTGGTAGCTAATTTGGCATACAGCCCCGGTTCTTCTCGGGCAAGCCTTGTAAGATATGCAATATCAGAAGGCTCGTCCAGATGAACGGAAGCATTGCATTTCTGACAGTCATAAGAGATATGGATTTTATCATCGAGGCTGACCTCGACGCAGTTAGTTTTCGGGTTATACGTTGCAAAGATTATTTTAGTCATAAAGTAACTCCTTTCGTTAACGCTATATGCGGATTGTAAGTACAGAGAAGTCGTGGAACGCCGTGGACAGTCCTCCGTATAAAACGTGTATGCAACAATTGATGTAAGGAATCCCTTGTTTTCGGGCTTTTCTCGTTCTCAAAACGTTAACAAAGAGATAAGCAGTTACTTGCGAATCGAAATGCATATGGAAAGCCCGGAATGCTTGCATTCACGGGCTTTTTATTATGCGTTTAGATTCATTAGAATGCAAGAAATGACGAAATAAATGCTTGCATTTCCGGGGCTTTTGTTATTTTGCTACATGTCTACTCATTTCTTATAGATATTCAAGTGTTCCTTTCGGAAGACCGGCGCCTCTTTCCAAAAGGGAAATAAGGCCCTTCAGAGTTTTTTCTATATCTTCTGTTGTAGAGGGAAGGATAAAGTTGTCAAGTTTAACGGCAATTACGATTAATGCAATTTCAGCAAGAGCCTCAGGATAATCAAATTCAATTTCGCCACAGGAAATTCCCTGGGTAATGATTTCCGTAAGCGCAGGCTTTAGCTCTGAAACAAGGTAATTTAAGTGTTTTTTGTGTAAAAGAGAAAGCTCTTGTGCTGTTTCATCTGCTGTTTTTGTGTTATTCAGGAATAGGGCAGAAGAACTGCGACAGGCTTGAAATAACATAGCCATTCTGGTGTATGAGGACACATTTGTGTTGGCAGAAAGACTTTTGGCAGTCTGAAGAGGACTTTCATAGCTTCTTCGAATTAATGCATCAAGAATGGCATTTTTTGAAGGAAAGTAATAGTAAATACTGCCTTTTCCTATACCGGCTTTATCTGCAATTTCGCTGACTGATATATTATCTATATCTTTTTCGTTCATAAGCTGTTGTAAAGCATCCAGAATTGCATCTGATTTTTTGTTCTGCCATATTCAATATTTTCCTTTTCTAAAATTGTTAATCAAATTTCACATTAATCGTATTCTAGCACATCAGTTAATGTTGAACAATAAGAGGGGGAATAATTTGCACATATTCTGTATGCATATTATTGTATATATTAGTAGACCTTCGGTCGAATTACATGATAATATTAGAAAAAAGCAACTAGACCGACGGTCGAGAAAATGGAGGGCATTATGACATACGCAGATTTTTTCTATGATATAAAGAGCAGATTTATGGAAGCTGATGTTAGTGATATACACGAACATCTTGCATTTCAGTTCAATGTTGTAAATCCGGAATGCGGAGGTATATTCTACGTTGAAGTAAAGGATGGAAAGCT
>JBJEMQ010000290.1:5429-6769 GCA_051879755.1 Coprococcus sp.
TTGTAAATCCGGAATGCGGAGGTATATTCTACGTTGAAGTAAAGGATGGAAAGCTGGATCCGGTGGCTGCATTTACGATTCAAAAACTTAAGGTGGAGGGAAGTATCGAGAAAGCACTGCGCCTGAAAGAAATAATAGATTTAAAGAAAAAGAAGGTGAGAAGATAATGCTAAAGAAAATTTTTGGAGCGGCACTTGCATATGCAGGTACACTTTCAGTGGCAGGCGTAGGCGGAATTGCATATTTTTACAGACGTACCATGATAAGGCAAAATGCCAAGATGGAACGGACAATTAAGATGGCAGGAACAGACTGGTCACAATACAAAGACCTGCTTGCCGAGAGAAAACAATTCATGATGGAGCAGAAGCGGGAAGATGTGTATGTTCAGTCATTTGACGATTTAAAACTTCATGGGGTATATTTCCCGGCAATTAAAAACAACATCGACAACAATAGTAATAGCGATAAAAAGCGGGTTGTTATCTGCATGCATGGCTATACAAGCCGCAGTATGCAGGATTTTACAGGACTTACAGATTATTATTTTAAACACGGGTTTGCTATGCTTCAGACAGATGCGAGAGCACATGGCGAAAGTGAAGGCGTTTATATTGGTTTTGGCTGCCTGGATAGAAAGGATCTTCTTAAATGGATTGACTGGGTTATTGACTATTGTGGGGCGGATACAGAAATCTATCTGCACGGCATTTGTTAAAGACTATGTATCACTTGCCGGCATTTCCTTTCATTCAGGGGGCAGATATTGTCAACAAAGTATTAGCCGGCTATGGAACAGATGAATGCAATGCCAAACGTGAGGTTTCGAAGGCTAAGGTGCCTATACTTTTTATACATGGCGGAAAAGATACATTTGTTCCTGTAAACATATACGGAATTTAAGAAGGATTCAGAGAAGTTCTCATCAGCGCTTGAAGCAATTGGTGAAAAAATGCTCACGTTGCTATTCTTAGTGCAACCTCCTACGAGTGGGTTGTCGCCTATATGGGAACCGTAAATGGTGGAAATGTGGCAGTTCCTCTGGATGCACAGCTTCCGGCTGAGGATATATGCGATTTGTTAATTCGGGCAGATGTAACAACACTTGTATATGATGAAAACAAGGCTGAGACTGCTGCAGAGGCATTACGCAAATGTCCCGAGCTTCGGCATTTGATTGCTATGAATAATGAAGAGGATGACGGCGATAGTTTATCCTTCTGGAAGCTTGTAAATGAACAGAAACCGGAGGTTGATTATCTGCCTTCGCCGGAGGATTTAGCTACCATTATGTTTACCTCCGGCACAACAGGAAAAAGCAAGGGGGTTATGCTCACGCA
>JBJEMQ010000291.1:0-6723 GCA_051879755.1 Coprococcus sp.
CTTTTCCTGTTACTGTTACTTCTGCACTATCCGTTGCATTTATGTTGTTCTTACAACTTACTTCATAATCTGTTCCCTGTACAAGCGTTTTCCCGTTATATTTTAATGTCAATTGAGGATATATTGCTTCACCGGAATAAGTATACGTCTCTGGCTGAATATCAAATTCAATATCCTTAATATCCTTACAATTTATAGTAAAGTTTATGGTTTTTGAGCCGATATAATCACCCATACCTGTAATTTTTATGCTTCCACCATCTGCAGGAGTAATATTCTCACCATATTCTACTGTATAATCCACATCCTTAGTCAAAGATACAGTTTCACCATTTTCATTATTATATGTAACAGTAAAATCCGGTCGTATCTGTGCGCCTGTATATTCCTGTGCAGCTATTGTTGAAATAATCGCATTACTTAAATCCGGCTTTACAGATGTTGATACTATTGAAAAAGTACCCATCGTTGTATCAGTATAATTATTTATACCTTCAATATTAATAGTAGCTGTACCCGGCTGTATATTCTGGCTATACCCCGTTATTTTATAATCAGTTCCTAATACAAGAGTTTTACTTCCGATTTCAACTTTACACTCAGGAGTCAATTCCAAACCTGTGTACTCCTGTTCATCCACTGTCACCTTTGCCGGCTTTATACTTGCAGGCAATATATTATATTTAAATGTAGAAGTTCCTGTATAATTGCCTTTGCCCTCCAGAGTACCTGTATGTTCCCCGGCATTAAAACCTTTTTCTGCATTATCAAAATAGACAGAATAGTCATTTCCTTTTGATAATGTTTTACCTACTTCCTCATCCTTTACAATAACAGTTGGGTATATGGTAGTAGATGGGGCATATGTCGGACTATCAGTAGTAACAGTTGCTTTTGATATATCTCTCTTTGATATGGTGAAGTTCTCAGTTTTACTACCGGTATAAATACCTTCGCCTAATATGGTAACCGAAGCATTTGCGCCGGCGTTTATATTATTACTGTACTGCACACTGTAATCAGTTCCCAATATAAGAGTTTGTCCATTATATTTGACAACTACTTCAGGTGTTAATTCCGAACCTGTATATTCGCATGAAGCAACGGTCACGACAGCATCAGCAATATCCTTTAGCACAACATCATCCGAAACAATTTCAAACTCTAATTCAACCTCTCCGGTATAATTATTAATTCCTTTAACTATAACCTTACCTGTGCCCGGAGCAGTATTATCTTCATATGATACTTCATAGTCCACACCTAACTCGAGTGTTTCTCCACTTTGTCCATCAGATGCAGATACTTCCGGAGTTATAGCCGAACCTGTATATTTATATGTTTTTGACTTTGCAAGGCTCACATTCTGATTTGACATATTAGCAGCCGATATAGTTAAAGGTCTTGTTACTGAATCTGTATAATTTCCCTCAAAAAATATTTCAAGATATGGACCACTTTCATGATCATTCTTGTCACCTGCGGCCACTTCATCACAATTTGCAAACCAGTAAGTATAATCTACACCTTCAACGAGTTCATTTGAACCATATTTTATCCAAAAATCATAATATGCTGTATCCCCGTATACTTTCATATATTCACAACCAGTTCTGACTAATACGTCTGACCATAATATTTTTCTGTTTAATTTGTTCACATAATAAACAGCACAGTCCTCGCCTGAACGTGGTTTTATAGTAAATTTTCTGGTTATAGTACCAACGCAGCCTTTATCTGCAATACCGGTAATCGTCATTGTAGCTTCGCCTGCATTCGTATTATTGGTATACTCAACCGTATAGAACTGTTTGCTCAACGGGTTGTTATAATCCCCCACAGGATACACCCTTAAGTCATTATCAAATGTAATTGGGCTTCCCGTATATGTAGCATTATCCCATCCGGCAACAGTATAATCAGCAAGATTATATTTTATCTCCGTGTCTGCTTTTACACTGCCGGCTCCGGTTAATCCAAAACCGCCTTCCCCAACTATTAAAAAAATCATTATGACAGCCATTGCCAAAGCTATCAGTTTCCTCCATAGTTTTCCTTTCATACACTTCTCCGCCTTTCATATTTATCTTAGTGTGGTTGTCTCTAAGGGATAAGACGCCACTTTTTATATAAAATTTTACCAAACAATTCCAATATATTCAATGAATTTGATGCGAAATATCGAAAAAATGGTAAATTTTCATACACAAATACAGACAGGCATTTTCATATCTGCCTGTCTGAACTTTATAACCAAAATATATAATTATTTATCTGAGTTTTTTTAAAGCCACTGCTATGCCGGCTGAAGAAAACAATGCCACTGCTACAAATAGATATATTATATCTCCCGTTTTAGGCGAACGTTTATTGTTTCCGTTTCCATCATCAGTAACAGTTTGTTCTGTATCTTCTTCAGTCAAATCTTCTGTTGTTGTCTCTTCTGTTGTATCTTCATCTTCATCTACATCTGACATATCAACAGACTCAAGCACAAATACAGCTACCTGGCCTTCTTCTTTAAATACCGCTGATACCATACCGTCTGATATTGTATGTGATATATCCGACCATTCATTAGATGAATCCAGCATTCTTACCTCTACTGTCATATCTGATGTAAGGCCTGCCATTTTTATATCAGTCACTGTTTCATTTGAAAAATCATATCCATCTACTGCAATAACACTGAATATTCCAAGTGTTGAATAGCCTTCAAGCGACTCATCACCCAACACATCCTTTGGCAGACTTCCATCAAGCAGTTTCTTTACATCAGGAACAGATGTATCCGCATCTGCCACAAGTATATCCGATGAGTCAGTAGAAAAATCTGCTGTAGGACTGCTGTTTGCATATACAGTTATACTGAATGCCAATATCATAAGCATTGTTGTTATCACAAGCAAAAGCTTCTTCATAATGTAATACTCCCCACAACTTTATTTTTATATAAATCAAATAATATCATTCTAAAAATATGATGTCAATTGTGAAAAAAGCCGATTTCAGACATACACTCCGGTCTTCAAGGAGTTTTTATTTCTATCTGAACAGCCTGCACAAGCCATCTTGCATCTTCATCACCACAACATGTGGACAATGTCAAAATATGACTATCTACATTTACTGTTTCGTCATTTTTAACAGTAGCATATAGATTTCTCATATTAAAAACATAATCTATGTACGATTTTTTTATCTTATCATCATCAAAATCATAGCTGTCTAATATATGTCTGTTGTCATATCTGTATGCAGCATATATTTTGTAAACAAGTATTGCATCAGGCGTATATATATACACATACCTATTATCGTCAAAAAAATCAGGATCTTCATAATTATGCAAGCTACTGAACATACTTCCGTTTTTCATATTATGACCATATATCACCGTATTAAAATCATCAAATTCTTTGCTATTTGCAGTTTCTGTATATATAGCTCCATCCACGCTGTATTCTCCCTCAGAATCATGCGTCAGATAATATCCATCATTTTCATTTTGCAGGACAGGATAATCAACATCTGTCCCCGGTACATATATCCACGCATATATATCAGGATTTATGTCTGTCAAAGCTTTAAAATCCACAGGAATAGTTATTTTCTCTTCTGCTCCACCTGATATGAGTGCATCCTCAGAATATTCATAATCATGTTTAACATTTTCCCTCATCTCAGATATGCTTTCGCTATTATTCTTATGCGATATAATATAATAAAAAATAAATGCAACAGATATAACTAATGCCATTACCAAACCAGCAAGTAAAGCACGCCAGCCTCTTTTATTCTTTTGTCCGACAGTTATATAATGGCTCTTTGCAGGTAATGGTACTGTCTGTTTTTCTGTTTTGTTATCCTGAAGTATTTTTTGAGCAAGCTTTACAGCATCATCTATACTATCCTCTGACAGTCCATATTTGTTATCATATTCACGCAACACATTGTCTTTATCATCGTAATCCATCATAATACACCTTATTCCACTTCCGTATAAAATATATCAAGAATAAATTCAACAAGCTCGTCATCATCAATTATATACTCATCATAATAATTACTTCTTTCATAGTGTCCCGGCAAAGTATATATATCAGCATCTGTCATATTACACTCCACTATAACATCAGCAAGATATGTTATCTCACTAAAGTCAAGATTTGTAGTTATATTGTCATTCAACTGCTTATATATGTCAATTATTTTTGATGGTTGTCCTTCTATAGTTTCTACAAACTGATTATACCATGCATATATATACTGAATCTGTCTTGCCATTCTGTCCGAATTTGTACCTATACTTCCGGACTTGCTATCACGTTCAGTCACATATTTCAAAGCAAGATTTCCAACCAATTTTATTTCCTGACCTTTAATTATATTCTCATTTATAGTCTCAATAGGCACAATCGCAACTCCACCTATAACGTCATTTATGTCGGCAATATTCATCATGTTCAACGATATATAACCATGGATTGGAAGCTGATACAACATGTTTGATATTACATCAGTCATAAGCTCACAACTCTTCTTCTCGCTGGTTCCATAAGCATATGCCAAAGCTATCTGCATATTAGACGTAGTAATATATTCACCGGCCGGATTATAAACCTTTACTGCACTTATGCAATCTCTATTAATATTAATACACTTTATACGTTTTTTTTCCGGATTAAGTATAACCAGCATATTAGCATCAGAATCGCGTTTATCGTCAATTCCCATAATAAGAATCAATATATTATCCTCATCATATATATATTTTCTTCCATCATGATATACAACATTATCCTCATAACTTATATCTTGTCCCATAAGTTCAGGATTAATGTCATCAACTTCTTTTTTCAGCTGTTCCTTTCCCCTGACTTTTATTATGATAAATGCAAGAAAAACAAATATATTGACTGTTATACATATAATCCCTATTGTTATCAGTATTCTCCTTATGCGATTTTTTCTTGTAATTTCTGCTTTTATCGCTTTTTCATCAACAAACAGCTCCTGTTCTAACGAAATATCACCACTTTTCTGATTTATTCTGAGCATATGTATTTTTTCTTCAAGCTCAGGTTTCTCAGGTTCCGGAAATATATCCTCACTTTTTTCAATTTCATTTGCTATCGCTAAAGCTTCTGATATGTTTCTTTCTTTTCTGTTTTTCTTATTAAGTTTTTCGGCAAGCTCGACAGCCTTTGACAGGCGCTCATCTTCCTCACTATTCATACAATCCCCTATATTCTGTTCCATTTTGTAAAAAATCCGCCTTTTTCATCCAAAGGCGGATTTTTATATAACTGCTATAACAGGCAATATTATATATAGTTACTTGTTTTATCTGTATTATTTATCTAAGCGTACAGAGGATATTTTTCAACTATACTCTTTACAAGAGATGTTGCCTTCTCTGCATCCTTATCTATAACTGCTGCTTTAATTGCATCGGCAACAATTTCCATATCTTCCTCATTTGCACCCCTTGAGGTAATAGCAGGTGTACCCAATCTTATACCACTTGTTACAAATGGTGACTTAGGGTCATTCGGAACAGTATTCTTATTTGCAGTAATATGAACCTCGTCAAGAAGCTTCTCAACCTCTTTACCGGTCATATTGAGATTCTGCAACTCCATAAGCATAAGATGGTTGTCCGTACCACCTGACACAATGTTGAATCCTCTAGCCATAAGAGCATTTGCAAGAGTTGCTGCATTCTTAACAACCTGCTGCTGATATGCTTTAAACTCAGGTGTAAGTGCTTCTTTAAAACAAACTGCCTTGCCGGCTATAACATGCATTAACGGACCACCCTGAATACCCGGAAATACTGCTTTATTAAAGTTAAATTTATCATTTATTTCATTGCTGCACATAATCATGCCACCTCTTGGTCCACGCAGCGTCTTATGTGTTGTTGTAGTCGTTACATGGGCATATGGAATAGGACTCATATGTAATCCTGCTGCTACTAATCCTGCAATATGTGCCATATCTACCATTAAATATGCCCCTACTTCATCAGCAATTTCTCTGAATTTCTTGAAATCAATCGCTCTGGCATAAGCAGAAGCACCTGCTACAATAAGCTTCGGCTTGCATTCTTTTGCAATAGCAAGAACATTATCATAATCTATAAATCCATCATCATTTACTCCATATGGTACACAGTTGAAATATTTACCCGACATATTTACAGGTGAACCATGTGTCAGATGTCCGCCATGATCAAGATTCATGCCCATAAATGTATCACCTGGCTGAAGCATTGCAAAAAATACTGCCATATTTGCCTGAGCGCCTGAATGTGGCTGAACATTTACATATTCACAACCAAAAAGCTCTTTTGCTCTTTCTCTTGCAAGATCTTCAACTACATCTACATAAACACAGCCACCATAGTATCTCTTTCCCGGATAGCCCTCTGCATACTTATTAGTAAGATGACTTCCCATAGCTGCCATAACTGCTTTCGAAACAATATTCTCAGATGCTATTAACTCCAGATTATTATTTTGTCTGTTCAATTCGTCAGTCATAGCTGCTGCGACCTCAGGGTCAACCTTTGTAATCTCGTCAAAACTAAACATATCTCTACCTCCGCTCTTTGTTATTATGGTACCTGGATGCACCAAAAAATCTTCTTGTATAGTGTATCAAAACCCCCAGATTATTGCAAGAGCGAATACATATACATTTTTATGTATCTATTCA
>JBJEMQ010000292.1:0-6689 GCA_051879755.1 Coprococcus sp.
CCTGCTGTTGCGGACGGTTATAGCCACTACCCGGTGTATAACCCTGCTGTTGCGGCTGATTATAGCCACTACCCGGTGTATAACCCTGCTGTTGCGGATGATTATAACCACTACCCGGTGTATAACCCTGCTGTTGCGGACGGTTATAACCATTACCCGGTGTATAACCCTGCTGTTGCGGCTGATTATAGCCACTACCCGGTGTATGTCCCTGCTGTTGCGGCTGATTATAGCCACTACCCGGTGTATGTCCCTGCTGTTGCGGCTGGTTATAGCCACTACCCGATGTATGTCCCTGCTGTGATTGATAACTGCCGTTATTCTCCTGTCTGCCTGTCTGTTGCTGATAAGCTGCCATCTGGCGGTTATATTCTTCCATCTGACGGTTATACTCTGCCATCTGACGGTTATATTCTTCCATCTTCTGTCTATACTCGGCATTTATTATTACACCGCAATGTGGACATTTAGATACATTATCTTGTATTTCCATTTTACAACCAGGACATATCATATCTTATCCTCCTTATCTGAACCCGTATACTTTTTCTATTGAAACCTGCTGTCCTTTATCTTTTACATCTTTAAACATCTGCTGATAATCCTCTACCTGACTGTGGTCTTCCATATCATATTCATATTCCCTGCATGTTCCTTCAGAATCTATCTCATACATATAATTATCTACAATAACATATATATCAGACTTATCTTCGTCAGGAGCATAGACATATATATATGAAGCATCTGTTTTAACCCCCATTGCTGCCCTGTATGCACGTACTGCCTTGGCTGCATATAAAGCATCACCTTCCAGTTCCAATACGTTTACAACAACATTTTTGTATGAGGAGTTATTATACCAGTCAGTTACGCTTAAAGTAATATTATAAGTTCCTGTTGTTGAAGTATCAATATCTATATTAGATTTTAATTCTTTTACCAGATCCGGCTGGGAATCCGTCACTCTATAATATGGTTTAAGGTCGAACTTCTCTCCAACTGCAAAGCTTATCTCATCCGGGCCTTCTATAACAGGAATATCTGTATCTATAACAGATATTTTAATCGTGCGCTTTTTCTTAAGCTTTCCTCTGACAACCTTGTATTTTATCTTATATATACCTACCCCATCCGGAATAAATTCCGAATTGTCATATTCTATGTATGCCTTATCGTTTGTTGGTTCAACATAATTATTTATATCAAATGCAGTTCCAAGTGCATATTCATTATGTGTCTCCTTAACTCTCAACATACTGCCCTTTATAATAGAAGAAACAATCCATGCAAATATAAGTCCTACTATGACTGCCGGTATAACATAGGCATATGTTTGTCTCCTCCTGCGTTTTCTTTTATTGCTGTTTCCCACCGGCTTGCGGCCGCCTCCTGTACGCTGTCCGTTTCCCACTGGCTTGCGGCTTCCCTCTGTACGCTGTCCATTTCCCACCGGCTTGCGATGTGAAGCCGGAATTTCTATTCTATTATTATGCTCACTCATAGTTATCTCCTTATATATTTATAATGAAAGTCTATCTTATATTTTTACAAAAGTAAATAAAAAGAAAATAATTAAGTTTCTATTTAAAAATTGCATATTAGTATAAAAGGTGCGATAATCATTGTAGTAAATTTTACGAATGGAGGAATATCAAGTGTCTATTAATAATATCAGCAGTTTTACAAAAAGTCATCTGGATTTATGTATTGCAAATGACCATATAGATAATGATCTTTATGACAAATACGGAATCAAAAGATGCCTTCGTGATATAAATGGCATTGGTATAAATGTTGGTATAACAAATATATCATCAAGTAAATCATTTATTGAAGAGAATGGAAAGCATATTCCATGTGACGGCGAGCTTTACTATCGCGGCTATGAAATCCGTGACCTTATAAGAGGATTCTTTTCAGAAGAAAGATATGGTTTTGAGGAATGTACATATCTTCTTCTTTTTGGTGTTCTGCCAAATAAGGATGAACTGGATGCTTTCAAAAAAGTCCTCAATATAAGCTATGATTTACCATCTAACTTTATTCAGGATGTTATTATGAAAAATCCAACAAGGGACATTATATCCAATATGACAAAAAGCATACTTGCGCTTGGTTCTTACGATAAGAAGGAGTCTGATAATTCTCTGGACAATGTATTACAGCAATGTATCATGCTTATTAGTACATTTCCTCGTCTCGCTGTTTACTCCTATCAGGGCTACAGCCATTATGGACTTGGAAAGAGCTGCTACATACATAAGCCTAATCCTGAACTGTCATTTGCTGAAAATATCTTAAGCACCTTGCGTTCAGATCGAAAATATACTCAACTGGAGGCCAGGGTTCTTGACCTTGCCCTTGTTCTGCATATGGAACATGGAGGAGGAAGCAACTCAACATTTACAACAAGAATAGTTACATCTTCCGGTTCAGATACATATGCTGCCATAGCCGCAGCTCTCTGTTCCCTTAAAGGTCCTTTGAATGGCAGCGGTGACTTTAAGGTTATGGAAATGATGCAAAATATCAAAAATAATGTAAATGACATAACGGACCGCGATGAGATTGCAGAATATATCAGAAAGATTGTCAGGGGAGAAGCATTTGACAAATCAGGTGTAGTATATGGTATGGGTCACCCTGTTTATTCTATTTCTGATCCAAGGGCACTTATATTTAAAAAATATGTTAAGAGTCTTGCCTCTGAAAAAAATATGGAGAAAGACTTCGCTCTATATGAGTTAATTGAGGAAATCGCACCTAAGGTTATTGCAGAGGAACGTAAGATATATAAGGGAGTCAGCATGAATATTGACTTTTACAGCGGACTACTTTATAAGATGCTTAAGCTTCCTCACGAAATGTTTACTCCACTGTTTGCCATAGCCCGTGTAGTCGGATGGAGTGCACATCGTATGGAAGAACTTATCAATAAATATAAAATAATGAGACCTGACTATACCAGCCTGGTACAGCCAAAAGATTACATAAAACTTGCTGACAGAAAATAAAAACGTGCGCCGCTAGGCGCACCACCACTTAAAAAGCTCCGCATACAGAAATGTATACGGAGCTTCTTCTAATATTAAATCACCATTCAATAACTGCTGCACCATAAGTAAGACCGGCGCCAAAAGCAGACATCGCTATCTTATCACCACGTTTTAATCCACCTTCGCGAACAAGCTGATCCAGCATAACAGGCACGCTTGCTGCTGACATATTGCCTGTATAATCAAGCGTTATAGGGAACTTCTCTATAGGTGCCTTAAGTCTCTTTGCAACTGATTCAATTATTCTGATATTTGCCTGATGAAGTACAAAATAATCAATATCATCCGCAGTCATCCCCGCTTTATCAAGTGCCTCTGCAAGACATTTCGGACATTGTCTGACTGCAAACTTATATACTTCCTGTCCATCCATATGCAAATAATCTGTTTCTACAGGCTCATTTATAAATATATTATTTGTTTTTCTGCTTGCACAATTAAGTACCATGCCGTTCTTACCAATCGAGCCCTGTACGATACTGATTATTCCTTTATCTGACTCCTCAATATATGCTGCGCCTGCACCATCACCAAATAACACACAGGTTCCTCTGTCTTCCCAGTCAAGTATTTTTGATAAAGTTTCCGCGCCTATAACAAGTGCATTTCTGCAAAAGCCTGTCTCTATGTACATCTTTGCAACATTAAGGGCAAACACAAAACCTGAGCATGCTGCATTTATATCAAATGCTGTTGCATTATCTGCCCCTATCTCTGCCTGTACCTGACAGGCTGCACTAGGTGTATAGTAATCAGGTGTAACAGTTGCAACTATTATAAGTTCAACCTCTTCCGCTTTTTTACCCGCCATATCAAGTGCATTTAAAGCTGCCTTTGCTGCCATACCTGAAGTTGTCTCATCTGTTGCTATCCTTCTGTTCTTTATTCCTGTTCGTGAAGAAATCCATTCATCTGATGTATCTACATACCGAGCCAGCTCATCATTTGACACAATCTTTTTTGCAAGACAGCTGCCGGTACCCATTATCCTTATCGCCATTTTCAAACTCCTTACCCATGATATATTATTACAATTTGCATTATTCGGGAACGCCAGATTATAAACACTTTGAAAAAAATGCCTATTGCTGTATATTATATCAGATATGGCATTAATATGGAAGAGGGTTAATCCATGGCAGAGATGCGCAGATGAAGATGTCGCACATAAGTGCGACTCGCATCTCGCCGTCAATAACGCCGAGGCGTTATTGAATTAGATTGTAACAAAAGACAGGTACATCCGAACAGACCATAATCGGATGTACCCTTTGCAGAAATATTGCTGTTATAAACAGCCTATAAAAGAATACTATTAAGTATTAAGAATTGACATTTCCCCTGATAAGTTATAAATATGTATACCAATATAATTCATCAGTCTTTTATATACTTATCTCACCCTTTTACAAGACAAAGCAAACTCCTCTAAACCGTCAGGTTCTTTCGGCTGGTAAAGCTTATATCTGCAGCTATTTACCGCAATTGGTGCAACAGCTATTACCAATGCACATAATGCTGCACCATACCGTTTAACAATATTGTTGATAAATCCCTTCATAATGTTACTCCTCCCCTAGCTTTATTTTACACTCGAATATTATCACAAAAACTCATAAAACAACCGAAAAAAATTTAAGCGGTCAAAAACAGGGGATGAGCGGTAAATCACTTACCGTTTATCCCCTGTTTTTGACCGCTTAAAAGTTTTTTTATTATTTTCAGCTATATTCACTTATAATGACTATACATACAATTTTTTTTAAAAAAGTATTTATAGTATAGATTATAAAGTAGAGAAGAAGAGGTACATATATTGCGACTAAGTGAAGCACTAAGTAAATCCATGACGGAAAATGCATATATTACAGATAAAGAATATAACATATATGAATATTGCTTTGATTATTTGATAGAACAGCTAAAGTATGATATCTTAATTATCATTTTTGGTATACTACTGCACCAGCCTGGTATCTCTGTTACATACATCATAACTTTCAGCGTACTGCGCCGATATGCAGGAGGATATCATGCTCCAAATAGATGGTCATGTTCCATTATGTCTTATTTACTTTATTTTCTTATTCTTATAAGTGCAACGCATATACATGTACATACTCCATATATCTGGTTTATTATATTTATTATTTCTATAATGACAATTATATATATGGCACCCGTATCTACACCAAACAAACCCCTGTCTGACAGCAGGAGAAAGAAAATGAAGTTAAAAGCAATTATATCTTCTATTTTGCTTTTAATTGCATTTACCGGATTTTATATATCAGAAGCAAATAAATATTATGTTACTATTGATTTATGTGTTATTATGGTTTTAACTGGTCTTATTGTTCAGGCTATAATCAATTCAGGAAAGGAATAGATTTTTTATGCAGTTTAAAGTTGCTATTTGTGATGATGAAAAAAATGAGATAAAACATATATACTCACTTATTAAAAGATATAGTATGGACTACAATATAACTTTTTCTATTGATACTTTTAATTCGAGTCGTGAATTTTTAAGTGCATATAACATAGCAGGACAATATGATATAGTCTTTTTAGATGTAGAGATGCCCGGCATATCCGGTATAGACCTTGCGCATAAGATACGTCATATACCTGACACCTGGGTAAAAATTGTATTTGTAAGCAACTATCCTGAATATATGCAGGACAGTTTTAATGTGCAGGCATTTAACTATCTGGAGAAACCTCTGACATACGAAACCTTTAGTACATTAATTTCCCGTATAGCAGAGCAGATACAATCCGGAAGAGATGATATATTGATTCTGGAAGATGGGAATTTCTCTGAAACAGTACCCATAAAAGATATTCTTTATATAGAAACTGTCAATAGCAAAAGCGGTATGTTACATTGTATTACCATTGATAAAGAGATTGAGTGTAAGGGTTCCATATCAGATATGGAGGAGAAGTTAGCACCGCACTCATTTGTGTCTCCACATAGAGGAATACTTGTAAATCTTCTTCATGTCCACTATATAAATTCTACCGAAGTAACTCTTGACAATGGCAAAACCCTTCCTTTAAGCCGGAGACAGGAGAAATACATCAAATCAATTTTTGCCAAAGGTATTATTACCTTATATCACTAATACAGAGGAAAATTATATGAACATATTATTTGCATTTATTACTTGTACTTTAGATGCCATCGCTTTATCACTTTATTTTAACGGCCTCTTTGACAGCAGAAAAAGTAAGGTTCCATTACCTTTATTTATATCTGCTTATGTTGTCATGGAATTACTTATAACTATTGAACCTATGCTGATAAATCTGAACTCTGGTTTTAAAGAAGAGACTGTTTTGATGATTTGGTCTACTATTATCACCTTTTTGCTTACCTTATTATACAACTCAATCTGGCGTAACAGGATATTTGCTACAATATCATTTCAGGCAATAGCTTTTTTGTCAGAAGACTTAATCTACATTACTATGCCTGCTTCACGCAAATATTCCATGACAGTACAGGCTGATAATGTAGATACCATATGGACATGCTTTGCAAAAATTCTTACCTTATGCATTGTCATTATAATAGTCCATATATTAAAAAGGCGCAAACTGGCATATCATTATAAATATAAT
>JBJEMQ010000293.1:0-6668 GCA_051879755.1 Coprococcus sp.
GGTGTTGCATTCCTTGCCATACTTAATGCGACAAGGGCGTTAAAGGTAAAATAAATAAAAATCCGTATGTTATTATTTTATACATGCGGATTTTTATTTTGTGCCGTGCGCAGCACGAATTCATGATACAATGAGCGCAAGTGAGCAGAAGCAGACGAAGTCTATTTAGTGCGAACGGCGAATGGCGATCATGAATAGCTGCGACAGCAGCAATAAGTGCGCAGCACGAATTCATGATATACTATGAAATGGATATACTATGTATCAATAATTAATGATTGAGAGGAATGAATATGAAGGTTGAATCAATTATATTTGATATGGATGGAACATTGTGGGATAGTGCTGATAATGTAGCTGCGTCATGGCAGGAGATTGTAAGTAAATGTCCTGATATAGACAGAAGTATAACAACTGAGGATATCAGAAGCGTAATGGGTATGACTATGGATGCAATAGGTGAGAAACTGTTTGGAGAGTTACCGCCGAAAATGCAGATGAAACTGATAGATGAATGCGGAGAATATGAGAATGAATATTTAAGAAAGCATGGCGGTGTGTTGTATGAAAATCTGGAAGAAACATTGAAAAAGCTTCATGAGAAATATAGATTATTTATTGTAAGCAACTGCCAGTCGGGATATATAGAGGCGTTTCTCTATTATTACGGATTCGGTAAATATTTTACTGATACCTTATGCTGGGGACAGACAAGAGTATCAAAAGGTGAAAGTATAAAAATGATTATGAAAAAAAATGACATAACAGATGCAGTATATGTAGGTGATATACAGGGGGACTGTGACAGTGCCAGATATGCAGGGATAGGCTTTATACATGCAGCTTATGGATTTGGAAAGGTGGAAGCACCTGATGCTGTAATAAATAATATAACTGAACTGCCGGATATAATAGAGACAATATAAAAGTTTTTGGAAATAGTATGCAGAAAATGAAGAGAAAACTGTAGCAGAACAGAAATTACAAAATAACGCTGCAAAGATAATTGCTTATTTTTGCAGCGTTATTTCTAAGTTAGTATTCTATTTAGTTCATATGCTCAAGGGCAGCAGCAACAAATCCCTTGAAAAGAGGATGTGGCTTATTTGGCCTTGATTTGAATTCAGGATGTGCCTGAGTACCTATAAACCAAGGATGGTCTGGAATTTCAATCATTTCCACAATATGACCGTCAGGTGACAGACCAACCAGATTCATACCATGTTCAGTAAGTGCTTTTCGATAATCATTATTTACCTCATATCTATGTCTGTGACGCTCATGTATAAGTTCTGCGCCATATAACTGATAAGATTTTGATTCTTTATTCAGCACACATGGATAAGAACCAAGTCTCAAGGTTCCACCCAGGTCGGTTACGTCATGCTGGTTTGGCATGATATGTATAACCTGATGAAGAGAGCTTGGATTAAACTCTGAACTGTGTGCATCTGTATAGCCAAGTACATTTCTGGCATATTCCACTATAGTAAGCTGCATGCCGAGACATAATCCAAGATAAGGAACCTTATTTGTACGCGCATAGTTAATGGCAACTATCATACCTTCGATACCTCTGTCACCGAAACCGCCGGGTACTAAGATGCCGTCTACATCACCGAGCATTTCGTTTACATTTTCTGCTGTTACAAGCTCTGAATCAATCCATTTGATTTCAACTTCTGCACCATTTGCAAATCCGGCATGCTTTAATGATTCAACTACTGATATATAAGCATCATGAAGTGAAACATATTTACCAACAAGAGCTACCTTAACTTTCTTTGAAGGGTTCTTCCAGGTATCAATCATGCTGGTCCATTCCTTCCATGCAGTTTCTTCAGGGGCAGGACAATCCATCTTAAGACATTTGCATACAACATCGGCCAAATGCTCTTTTTCCATAGCAAGAGGTACCTCATACAAAACATCTACATCAAGATTCTGTATTACATTCTCACTTGGAACATTGCAGAATAGGGCAATCTTATCCTTGATACCCTGGTCCAGTGGAAGATCGGAACGACATACGAGTATATCAGGCTGGATACCCATGCCCTGAAGGTTTTTAACACTTGCCTGGGTTGGCTTTGTTTTTATCTCGCCGGATGCCTTCAGGTAAGGAATGAGTGTAACGTGAATCATTATGCAGTTTTCATGTCCTACATCATGCTGAAATTGTCTGATAGCTTCAAGGAATGGCTGGCTTTCTATATCACCAACGGTTCCGCCTATTTCTATAATAGCAACCTCTGTTTCAGTTGCCTCCGGATTTCTGTAGAAACGGTCCTTTATTTCATTTGTAATATGTGGAACGACCTGAACTGTGTGTCCGCCAAAATCACCATGACGTTCCTTTTGAAGAATACTCCAATATACTTTTCCTGTAGTAACATTGGAATTCTTGTTAAGGCTTTCATCTATAAAACGTTCATAATGACCGAGGTCAAGGTCTGTTTCAGCTCCGTCATCAGTTACAAATACTTCACCATGCTGGATAGGGTTCATAGTACCCGGGTCTACATTGATGTATGGGTCGAATTTCTGACTGGTTACTTTGTAGCCACGCATCTTGAGAAGACGACCGAGTGATGCAGCAGTAATACCTTTTCCAAGACCTGATACTACACCGCCGGTGACAAACACATACTTGATTGCCATAATAAATATCCTCCATATAAATAATAAACTTATCGAGCTGAAGATTAAAAATCGACAAAAACGATAAGTAAGTGTAATGGTTACAATAATTTAATCATAATAACACAAAAACCATTATAATGGAGCAAAATATAAAAGTCAATGGAATACAACAAATCAAATGGTGCCGATATTCACAAAATGTGTTATTATATTAAGTAATAATTTAAATTATATACAGGATATGAAAATATATGCAAATGAAAGAAATCAGCTTTATACATTTATCAGATGTAAATCTTGGCGCGATACCGGATAAAAACAGTGTGTGGCGTGATACCAGATATAATGAAATAAAGAAAACTTTTACAGATATAATAGCATATGCAAATAAACACAGTATTGATTTTATATTTATATCAGGTGATTTGTATGATCATGTTCCGAATGAGACAGAGCTTGCAGAACTTGATAAAGTATTTATGACATTGAAAACTACCTGTGTTATATATGCTGCCGGTGATATGGATTATTTGCGGCAGGATGCCCCATTGCTTAGTTTTGACTTCAAATCAAAGCTATATGTAATAGGAAGAAACAGACTGCCGGATAATATTGATAAAACATCGGAATTTTATGCTGTACGCGATGAACAGGCATCATATATGCTGGACTGTCTGCGATTTGATAAATTGAATATGGATGTATACGGAATAAGCTATTTTAGCAGGAAGCATAATATGCCATCACTTAGCGGAATAAGTGTAGCAGATAAGAATCGTACTAATATTCTGATTGCACATGGAGGAGAGAAAAATTATCTTCCTGTTGATTTCCAGGAAATAAAAAGTGCAGGTTTTACTTATGCTGCGATGGGACACAGACATAAGTACGAACAAATCAACAGTGTTGTATGCTATGCCGGTTCCCCTGAGCCGTTAGCTTCTGACGAAACGGGGAGACATGGATTTGTTCTGGGCAGAATTAGTGATGGACAGCTTAAAAAAAGCTTTGTCCCAATGGCACGAAGGGAATACAAGACTATAAATTATCCTGTAAATGATTATATGAAGGACTATGATATTATAGATGATATAAAGCATCTTATTGATATAGAAGGTAAGCAGCATATTTATACTATTAATATAGTGAGACTGGATGGTTGCGAAAAGAGCTTTGCGATAGCTGATGGGCTTTCTGATTATCTTATACTTGATTTAAAAGGCGAGAATTATGAAAGAACGGATTATGATATATATATTAAAGCAAACAGAAATAATGAATTTGGTGCGTTGCTTGATGAAATGTATGCTGAATCTCCTGTCAGACGTGATGGAGCGAAGCTTGCTGTTGATACTATGATAGATTTGTCAGGTATAAACAAAAAAAGAGGAAATAAAATGAGTTCCAAAAGCTTTGAGAATGCATTTCGTCAGTCTATGGAGCTTTTGACAGTTAAGCGCAGTGCTATGGCATGTTCCGAGGAAGTTCAGGAGTATGAAAATGCAAAAAAGAAGCTTGATATAAATCCTGATGTTTTAGACAAATTGAATGATACATGGGCAAGAGAGCGAAAGGCAGAGTTGGAATATCGTACCATAAAGGTATATGCTGATGAATTACCAAGAAAGCGAAAACGTGAAAAGATAAGAATGTTTATCAGAATGGTGCTTGTTCCATTAATACTTATTGGCCTGGTGTTCATTATAACATTGCCACAGGGACTTATTAAAGCGGCATATGCAAATCGTAGTGGAAGTTATGCATTGTCAATGTTAATAGTTGCACTTTGCATAATGGTATGTGTATGCGCAATATACTTTTTGTCAAAACGGATAAATGCAGCAAATGATGTAGGTGGAAAGAAAGTTGACGAAAAAGATATTGAGGAACAGTTAGCATTGTGTAGAGACAGGGCAGATAAATTAAGAGAAGAGAGAAGAGAATTACAGCTTCTTGAGAATCAGCGGAAAGGGCTACTGGAAGAAATAAGCATGAGAGAGAGACAGACAGAAAAGATATATTATGAAATGAGGGTTCTTGACGAGGCAGTAGATGTATTGACTTCTCACGGAAATATTTGCGATTAAATTCAAAGAAATTATTAAAATAAGGAGACATCAATTCCATTGGCTTAAGGCAATGGGTAGTTTATCAGAAAGGCATATATCATATGAATACCGGAAAAATGACGCAGGATGAAAAAGTAAAATATATGACTACAGAAAGGATACCACGGCTTATATGCCGTATGGCAGTACCAACTATTATCAGTATGCTGGTATCCACCTTTTATAATATGGTAGATACAATATTTGTAGGGAAACTGGATACTCAGTCAACAGGAGCTGTAGGCGTAGCCTTTTCTGTTATGGCACTTCTTCAGGCTATCGGATTCTTTTTTGGACATGGTTCAGGAAACTATATATCAAGGGCTTTGGGAGCAAGAGAGTATGAAAAAGCGGAACATATGTCGGCTACCGGATTTTACTTTTCGCTGGCAGCAGGGGTTGTAATTGGAGTCTTAGGATTTATATTTGTAAGTCCTATATCCAGATTCCTTGGCTCTACGCAGACTATTCTGCCATATGCAAACAGTTATCTTAGAATTATATTTATTGGGACACCGTTTATTATTGGTTCATTTGTTCTTAACAATCAGATGCGTTTTCAGGGAAATGCATGTGTGGCAATGGTAGGCATAGTAAGTGGTGCAATATTAAATATTATTCTTGACCCTGTATTAATATTCGGATGCGGACTTGATATAGCAGGGGCAGCCATAGCTACAGTTATAAGTCAGGCTGTAAGTTTCTTTATACTTTTTATTATGAATATTAAGCTTTCACCTATTAAAGTGTCTATTAGTAATGTATCATTCAAGGGATATTACTTTGGACAGATGTTCAAAGGAGGAATACCATCGTTGTGCAGGCAGGGTATAGGTTCGGTTGCTACAATATGTCTTAATACGGCCGCCGGGAACTATGGTGGAGCAATGGCTGATGCAGCTATAGCAGCTATGGGGGTTGTGTCGCGTATAACCATGTTTGCAAATTCTGCACTCATCGGTTTTGGACAGGGATTTCAGCCTGTATGCGGAACAAATTATGGTGCCGGGAAATATGACAGAGTGCGTGAAGCCTTTTGGTTTTGTGTAAAAATTGGAACGATAGCATTGACAGGCATAGCAATTATAGGCTTTATTACAGCAGAACCACTTGTGCAGATGTTCAGAAATGATGCTAATGTAGTTGAGATAGGAAGTTTTGCCATACGCTCACAGTTTATCGTTATGCCAACTCTTGCATGGACTATACTTTGTAATATGCTGCTTCAGACTATAGGCCTTGCTTTTAAAGCATCTGTAGTAGCGTCAGCAAGACAAGGATTATTCTTTATTCCATTGATATTTATACTTCCGGTATTTATGGGACTGCGCGGTGTTCAGCTTGCGCAGATGTTTGCAGATGCTTTGTCTTTTCTGCTTGCTGTACCTATGAGTATAGGTGTACTTAATATGTTGAAGCAAAAAGATGATTTGCAATGATGATGCTGGCTATTACACCGGCCATGATGGAGAGCAGGGCACATGGTATTATATAGCCCGATTTTTTTACCTTGGCAGCCATGAGGAATACAGACAATGTATAAAACAAAGACTCTGTGCTGCTTAGGATTATTGCGCTTGTAAGCCCCTCCAGAGAGTCCGGCCCATATTTTGAATATATATTAAGCATAAGGCTGGTAGCTGAACCGGAAGAAAAAAGCTTGGTTATAATAACCGGTATGACACAGTCGGGAGTATTAAGCAGAGCCGATAAAGGCTTTAACATAAAAGTTACCGCATCGAGAGCGCCGGAATCGTTCAGTATTCTAACAGCGAGAAACAGCCCTATAAGTGTAGGAACAATTTTTACAACTATTTCCATGCCTTCAAAGGCACCATCTATAAATATTTCATATACATCTATTTTTTTTATTACACCATACAAAACTATTACAAATATAATAAAAGGAATTATATA
>JBJEMQ010000294.1:0-1736 GCA_051879755.1 Coprococcus sp.
TAAGGTTATGTGAATAGCCTCTTTTGCATTCGTCGCTTTCTGAAACCGTGCCATGCTATTCCAAATCTTTTCATACTCACCACTTCTCCAGGCAAATTCATTCGTTTCGATTCCGCTTATTCCGAGTGTTGCCTTGATCTGATTAATATGATTCAGGCATACAATTTCAAAAGAATTTCCTCTCCATGAATGATAACCTGGTGTGTTAATATACTCATTCCATGAATCAAACTTTTTATTCTTTATAAACCTGATACTAAATAATGTAAACGGATCGATCAGCTGGTAAAATGACTCTCCCCTTCCTTTCGTGAAATTGCTAAATTTACGGATAAAACCGCACTCTTCCAATTCACACAGGTCTTTTGTCAGAACAGATCCGCCTCCAATTTCTTTTTCTTCTTTTTTGTGATGTTACCTTCGGGCAACATGGTAATTTCCCATTCAATCTTAGCAATTGCATCCATTAGTTCTTCTTGACTATGAGTAACACCTCCCAAACTTGTTATACCCATATTTATTCATTTTATCGAGAGTATAACAGGTATAAGATCATCTCATGTTTGATCCAACAAAACTAATGGTCGCCATCTTCGGATAAAAAAGAACAGCCTGCACGATTACAAGCTGTCCTATGTAGTAAACAATATAATTCCTAACCCAATATTTTACGAAATTCATCATAATTTCTTTGATCCTTTGGCGAACAATACACCGCAAACTCAACTTTATCAAAGACTTTTGGAAATTCCTCCAGTGCTATCTTATAAGCCTTGGCTACTACTGCAGGATCATTCTGAAAAGCCCCACACCCAAATGCACCAAGTACCAGGATATCCGCACCTTTACTTGCAGCTACCGTAAGCATATGTATGGCACGCTTGACATGATAGCCAAAGAGCTCGGCATTATTCATGTAGGTTCCATTGCCAACAATTGCAGCATACATATTGGACTTAGATCTAAGATCCGGAGCTGCAATTGTAATCACATCTACCTTCACCCACTCTTCCTGCGTCATACGTTTTGGATGATCGTCATCGGTCTTACAAATCACCACACCCTCTGTATAAATCAGCGAATCAGACGCCTTTGATGTATTCAAATCATGATGATGCTTGTAATAAGAATCTCTTAAACTTTTTCTGTAAAGTAATGGATATAAAGTAGAGCACCGGCACAAGCACTCTTCCTGAGCACTGGCTCCCTTTGTCACACCGCCGCCGGCATGAAATGCATTGGCAAAATTCATAACCGCAATCTTCTTTCCCGGATTCTCTTTGGCAAGTCTCATTGCCGCCTGATAGGAACGATCTCTGGTCACAGAAATCTGTTCATCTTTTATGTCATTCATATCAAACTGAGGATAATCATCCTCATAATAAACCTTTGTTTTCTTCTTTGCTTCCACAACCGATGCTGAAAGTGTCGGATCTGCTTTGATCCAGGCCAAAGTATCCTGGAAGATTTCAACACGTTCTTCTCTCGTAGAATATCCTGTCTTATTATTAACCATAACTTTCACCTGCTTTTTTTATGTTGGATCTATTATAAAACAGTTCTGCCCTATTCTGGTCTCTTCACAGGCGACTTTTACACACATCTGCAGATATTTTGCATATGCCTTAAGTCTATAATACATGGATCCTTGCTCTGGTTGATATTCCCGATTCCCGCAGATAATCTGATCCATGGGAACCTTGAATAATTC
The DNA here is from genome assembly GCA_051879755.1 of Coprococcus sp. Lineage (GTDB taxonomy): Bacteria > Bacillota > Clostridia > Lachnospirales > Lachnospiraceae > Coprococcus. The sequence goes on from JBJEMQ010000294.1 coordinate 1,712, forward strand.
ACTCAGGGCATACACATTATCTATA
>JBJEMQ010000295.1:0-6656 GCA_051879755.1 Coprococcus sp.
TATACCAATGCTTATATCATTTGGCATGAATGAATTTTCTGTAAGTCCTTCGTCGGTGCTTGCCGTAAGGGGAACAATAGCAGCATGGTCTAAGAAGGAGGCAGATGCTCTTGCAGACAGAGTGATGAAACTGGCTACTGAAAAAGAGATATATGAAATGTTAAAGGAAAATGCAAGATAGAAATTTTACTAAAATTTTAAATTCCCTATAGATACTATTCACAAAAATGAATAATTAAGGAAAAATTACTGGAATTTGCAAAGAAATATTTGTTAATATAAATATATAGCAGTTAGATACCGCTTGTAAGCCATCTGCGCAGGCGGTTCTTTTATTTCCCAGTAAATGGAATAATTATTCAGACAGTTGGTAACAATAAGAGTATCAGATGAGATTTGTGGATAGGAGGATACTATGTTTGAAAATGAAAAGGTAAATCATGTTAAATTTGGTGAAGGTAGTGTGTTGGAATGTGACGGAACACATATTAAGGTAGTCTTTAGTTGTGAAAATACTGAGAAGACATTTGCATATCCTTCTGTTTGTGAGAAGTTTCTGAATTTTGAAAGCAGTGAAGCGCAGGAGGAAACCCTTGTAAAGCTTAAGCTTGAGAAAGAGGGACAGAGAAAGCTGGAAAACATGAAGAGACTTTTGTACAAAGAAAATGAAAAACGCAGGAAGGAAGAGCAGTTGGCAAAGCTTAGGAAAAAAAGATAGAAAATAATTTTGAAAGTGATGGTGTAATCTCAGAGATGGGGTTACACCCTTTCTTTTTGACATCTGACTTTATTGCTTTGCATTATATTATATGTGTTACATTTCAAGTGATTTTTTGTTGTTATTTGTATGTCACTATGATACAATCAAATTGATTTGCAAAAAAAACAGCAGGTTTCGCGCAATTATCTCATGGCTAGAGTTATGAGTGCCCTGCGTCAAATCATAAAATAATACTTTATAATATTAAGTTAAATACGTTATAAGAAAGGACGGAGAGAGAAGAGTGTATAACATTGTTAAAGTGGAATCACTTACAGAAACTATTTACCTGATGGATGTAGTTGCACCTCGTGTTGCGAAGACATGTATGCCTGGACAGTTTGTTATTGTCAGAGGTTCAGAAGATGGAGAGAGAATACCTCTTACTATTTGTGATTATTCAAGGGAAGAAGGTACTGTTACCATAGTATTCCAGGTTGTTGGAGCAGCAACTGAGATGATGAGGAATTTTAAGGTGGGAGATGCATTTGCAGATTTTGTAGGACCTCTTGGCTGCCCGTCTGAACTTGTAAAAGAAGATATAGAAGATTTAAAGAAGAAAAAGATATTATTTGTAGCCGGTGGAGTAGGAACAGCACCTGTATATCCACAGGTTAAGTGGCTTCATGAGCAGGGTGTTGATGCAGATGTCATCATAGGCGGAAGAAATAAATCACTTATTATACTTGAGGAGAAAATGAAGGCTGTTGCCGGCAATCTCTACATAACAACTGATGACGGCTCATATGGAAGTAAGGGTGTTGTTACAAATGAGATACAGAAGCTTGTTGATGCGGGCAGTAAATATGATGTCTGTATAGCAATCGGACCAATGATTATGATGAAGTTTGTCTGTAAGCTTACAAAAGAGCTTGGCATTCCAACAGTAGTCAGTCTGAATCCGATTATGGTTGATGGTACAGGTATGTGTGGAGCATGTCGTGTTACTGTAGGTGGTGAAGTAAAATTTGCCTGCGTTGATGGTCCGGAGTTTGATGGACATAAGGTTGATTTTGATGAAGCCATGAAGCGTCAGCAGATTTACAAGACCAAAGAGGGCAGAGCTTATCTTGCTGCCAAAGAAGGAGATACTCATCATGGCGGATGTGGAAATTGCGGAGGTGACAAATAATGGATGTAATGACAAAGGTACCTGTTCGTGAGCAGGATGCGGAAGCTCGCGCAAAGAATTTCGAAGAAGTTTGTTATGGATATAATGCAGAAGAGGCTATGGCTGAAGCTGCCAGATGTATAAACTGTAAAAATGCACAGTGTATGAAAGGATGTCCTGTATCTATAGATATACCCGGATTTATTGCACAGGTTAAGGAGGGTAATTTCGAGGAAGCTTTCAATATAATCAGTAAGTCATCAGCACTTCCAGCAGTGTGTGGTCGTGTATGTCCGCAGGAGACACAGTGCGAAGGTAAATGTATCAGAGGAATAAAGGGCGATCCTGTTTCTATAGGTAAGCTGGAGAGATTTGTAGCTGACTGGGCAAGAGAAAACGGTATTAAGCCGCAGCCGGCAAAGGAAAAGAATGGTCATAAGGTAGCTGTTATCGGTTCAGGCCCATCAGGACTTACATGTGCCGGTGATTTGGCAAAGCTTGGATATGATGTTACTATTTTTGAAGCTCTTCACGAAGCAGGTGGAGTTCTTGTATATGGTATACCTGAGTTCCGTCTTCCTAAAGAAGCAGTAGTAAAAAAAGAGATTGAAAATGTTAAATCCCTTGGTGTAAAGATAGAAACAAATGTAGTAGTTGGAAAGTCAGTTACCATTGATTCCCTTATAGAGGATGAAGGCTTTGATGCTGTATTTATTGGTTCCGGTGCCGGACTTCCTAAGTTTATGGGTATTCCGGGTGAGAATGCAAATGGTGTATTCTCTGCAAATGAATATCTGACCAGAAGCAACCTGATGAAAGCATTTAAGGATGATTCCAATACTCCTATTATGGTAGGTAAAAAGGTTGCTGTAGTTGGAGGCGGAAATGTTGCAATGGATGCTGCAAGAACAGCTTTAAGACTGGGCGCAGAAACACATATAGTATACAGACGTTCAGAGGAAGAGCTTCCTGCAAGAGTTGAAGAGGTTCATCATGCTAAGGAAGAAGGTATTATTTTTGACCTGCTCACTAACCCTACAGAGATTATATCAGATGAAAATGGCTGGGTATGTGGCATGAAGTGTGTGAAGATGGAACTTGGAGAGCCTGATGCTTCAGGAAGAAGAAGACCTGTAGTTATTGAAGGTTCTGAATATACTATGGATGTTGATGTAGTTATTATGTCACTTGGTACATCTCCAAATCCGCTCATTGCATCTACTACAGAGGGCCTTGAGACAAATAAATGGAAGTGTATTATTGCTGACGAAGCAAATGGCAAGACTACCAAAGAAGGTGTTTATGCCGGTGGTGATGCCGTAACAGGTGCGGCAACAGTTATTCTTGCAATGGGTGCAGGAAAGGCAGCAGCACAGGGTATAGATGAATATATAAAGGCAAATAAATAATAAAAAGACTTTAATCAGAAAATATTATATGATTATAAAATCCCCTTGGGCAGACAGGTAAAAAATAAAATCTGCTTAAGGGGATTTTTTTGACTTGACAGATTATTTATATGAGTATATTATGATGATATCAAAATGATATCACATATATATTAAAGGAGAGAGATGCTATGAGTGAGAAACATGAAAATGAACAAGAAATTTTAATTGAGAAGACAAATGGTGCAGGAGTATTGCTGGGACTGATTTTTGGAGTATTACTTACAATAGGAGGCTGCATTGCAGGAGGCGTTTTGTGTGCGGAATCGTTCGCTGTGGGTATATCAATATTAATTATATCCATTATATTAATGATTGTATTTTCCATTATGTTTGCCGGGCTTAAGGTGTTACACCCAAATGAAGCGGCAGTTTATACACTATTTGGTAAATACTATGGTACAATTAAAAAAGCGGGATTTTTCTTTATTAATCCATTTGCAGTATGCTATAATCCGTCTGCTGTAAGTGATTTTGAAACGGCTATGGGGATGTTTGGGGGAACTCAGAAACCTGCAGAAAATGAAGGTGCACGTCGCACAAGCAGCAAAAAAATATCAACTAAGACAATCACAATGAATAATAGAAAGCAGAAGGTTAACGATGCACTTGGTAATCCGATTATTATTGGAACAGCTGTTATATGGAAAGTTGTAAACCCTACAAAAGCGGTTTTTAACGTTGATGATTATAATAAATTTTTGTCTACACAATGTGATGCTGTTATAAGAAATAATGCGAGACTTTATCCGTATGATACAATGGAAGATGATACTGATGAGAAAACACTTCGTGGAAGCAGTCAGGAGATTGCGGAGAGTATGAAGGTGGAACTTCAGAAGAGAGTAGAGGACGCAGGTATTGAAATTTGTGAAGTCCGTATTACGGATCTTGCTTACTCTGATGAGATTGCAGCGGCTATGCTCCAGAGACAGCAGGCTACGGCTATAATCGCTGCACGTCAGAAGATAGTAGAGGGAGCAGTCGGAATGGTAAAGATGGCAATAGACCAGTTGGGAGAGGATGAAGTCGTTGTACTTGATGAGGAGCGGAAAGCTGCAATGGTTAGTAATCTTCTGGTAGTTCTTTGTGGAAATAAAGAAGCACAGCCTGTTGTTAACAGCAGCAGTATTTATTAGTATATATTGCATATTTGACTGAAAAATATATAAAGAAGCCGGACTTTTAGGATGGAGGTGGAAATAATGGCAGGAAATGAGAATGATATTGATAAGAAAGAAAGAGAATTGAAGGAAAGACTTGCCAGAATAGAAACCATGGAACAGGAGATTAAGGCAAAAGAAAAGGCGGTAAAAGAAAAAGAAAAGGCGAAAAAGCAAGTGTTGCTCCGGCTTGCGCCTTCTTTGTGGGAAGAACTTGCCAAATGGGCGGATGAAGACTACCGTTCCATAAACAGTCAGATAGAATATCTTCTTGCAGAATGTGTAAGAAAAAGAAAAGGCAAATAGCTAATTTGTAAGGAGAAGGTTAATGCAGTTTCGACAAATGTAATTAATAAAATAAAGTAAAATGCTGTTTTGACTGGCTTTTGTTAAGAAAAAGGTATATAATGTCTCTGTTTTATGATTTGACGCAGAAGCGTTCCTGAAATAAGGCGGAACAATTCCGGCAGTTTTAGATGGTGGATAGTTCATAACATAGATTTCAAGGAGATACGATTATGGAAAAAAGAGAACTTATATATTACAGGCTTGATGATGTAGATGAAAAAATACTTATGATGCTACAGGATAACGCCAGAATATCTTTGAAGGATATGGCAGCAGAGGTTTCGATGTCCCCGACAGCAGTAGGTACAAGAATAGACAAAATGCTTGAAGAAGGAGTCTTGGAAGGATTTACTACAAAACTTAATCCGGAAGCTATGGGACATTATATAAAAGCGTTTATAAATCTTGAAGTTTCACCGGATCAGAAAGAAGAGTTTTATCCATACATAGACAGTGTGCTGAATGTTGTTGAATGTAACTGTGTGACAGGAGACTATTCCATGCTGATAGAGGTTCGTTTCAGAACTACAGCAGAACTGGACAAATTTGTAGGAGATCTGCAGAGGTTTGGTAAAACAAAAACGCAGATAGTATTTTCAACATGTGTTAAACACAGATGCAAATACTGGAGAGTTGCCAGTGGAGAGTGGGCTTCTAAGACTGAAAATGAGAAAAAGTAATAAAAAACAGTTGATAGTGAAAAAATCCAAGCAAAAACTTTGTTTTACTTGGATTTTTTTGGTTTTTTCTTTACATTCTAAAGCTGATGTAATATAATAACAACAGCGATTGTGTGATGCAATTAAATAATTAAAGTTTTTAGGAGGAATTTTGTTATGTCATATGTTGACGAAGTACTGGAAGTAGTACAGAAAAAGAACGCAGATCAGCCTGAATTTCTGCAGGCAGTAACAGAGGTGCTTGATTCATTAAGACCATGTATCGATGCAAATGAAGAGTTATACAGAAAGAATGCTATTCTTGAGAGAATTACAGAGCCTGACAGACAGATTATGTTCAGAGTACCATGGGTAGATGATAACGGACAGGTTCAGGTTAATAGAGGTTTCCGTGTACAGTTCAATAATGCTATCGGACCATATAAGGGTGGTTTAAGACTTCATCCATCAGTAAATCTTGGTATCATTAAGTTCCTTGGTTTCGAGCAGATTTTCAAGAATTCACTTACAACACTTCCTATCGGTGGCGGTAAGGGTGGTTCAGACTTTGACCCTAAGGGTAAGTCAGACAGAGAGATTATGGCATTCTGCCAGAGCTTTATGACAGAGCTTTCAAAATATATTGGCGCTGATGTTGATGTTCCAGCAGGTGATATTGGAACAGGTGCAAGAGAAATCGGTTTCATGTTTGGTCAGTACAAGAGAATTCGCGGTTCATATGAAGGAGTTCTTACAGGTAAGGGACTTACATATGGTGGTTCACTTGTTCGTACAGAAGCTACAGGTTACGGTTTATTATATCTTACTCAGGAATTGCTTAAGTGTCATGGCGAGAGCATGGAAGGTAAGACAGTATGTGTATCAGGTGCAGGAAATGTTGCTATATATGCAATTCAGAAGGCACATCAGCTTGGTGCTAAGTGTGTAACATGTTCAGATTCAACAGGCTGGATTTATGATCCGGAAGGAATCGATGTTGAGCTTTTGAAAGAGGTTAAGGAAGTGAAGCGTGCACGTCTGGATGCTTACGCTGCAGCTCGTCCATCTGCTGAGTATCATGAGAAGAAGAATTCAGAGGATCATGGTGTATGGTCAATCAAGTGTGATCTTGCTCTTCCATGTGCGACTCAGAATGAGTTAAATATT
>JBJEMQ010000296.1:0-6629 GCA_051879755.1 Coprococcus sp.
TTGGTGCTCTGGGCAGACATACTCGTTTTTTGATTACAATTTACGGAAACTCAAGCCGTGGCTCCCCTTTACATAACAGATAAAATAAATTATATTAGACATTATATGATGTAAAAGTATCACCAAGGCTTATTGCTCCAGGTAAACTATCCCCGCAACCTGCATGGTGCACCCGTGGTACTCACAAATTTTCTACTGAGAGGTAAATAACATGCAATTATTAAAAAAAATATTAAAAATTGGATTTATTGTCCTGGGGGTACTGGTCTTACTGGTAATAATCTTATTTGGAATTCTTACTATTACCGAATACAAACCTAAAGACATAGAATCCCTTACAGTATCTGCTAAAAATGTGGCAGATTCCGAGAACGTAGATAAGATTTGTACAGGCGAAGAAAAAACGATTGTAACATGGAATATCGGATACGGCGCACTAGGGGAAAATGCAGAATTTTTTATGGATGGTGGAGATAAAGTATATACTGCTACAAAAGAAGAGGTTGTATCTAATATGAATACTATTATGGAGGATGTTAAAAACTTTAATCCTGATATCATGCTCATTCAGGAGGTCGATGAACCATCGTCACGAAGCCGCAGCATAAACGAAAAAGAAATGCTGAGTTCTTATTTTGACACGTATTACACCTCATTTGCATACAACTACAAGACACTTTTTGTTCCGTACCCTGTTCCGCCTTTGGGAAGGGTATCATCCGGAATTATGACACTTAGCACATATAAACCGGAAACAGCTGATAGAATACAGCTTCCTTGCCCTTTTTCATATCCTGTCAGACTGTGTAATCTAAAGAGATGTCTTCTGATATCAAGAATTCCTGTGGATGGCACAGATAAAGAGCTGGTAATTATCAACGTTCACCTTGAGGCATACGACTCCGGAGAAGGTAAAGAAGCTCAGACACGAATGCTTGCTGAAATTCTTGCAAATGAATACGACGCCGGCAATTATGTTATAGCAGGAGGAGATTTCAACCAGACATTTACAAATACCGACATAACCGCATACCCTGTTCAAAGAGAAGGTTTATGGACTCCTAGTACAATCGATGTTGGCAAATTTGGTGACAACTTTACATGCGTTGCCGATTCATCGGTACCGACCTGTCGTTCCCTCGACCAGCCACTTGAGGGCTACAAGGGAAGTGATTTTCAATATTACATGATAGATGGATTTATCGTATCTTCCAATATAGATATAAAATCAGTAAATACAATTGACATGGGCTTTGTAAATACTGACCACAACCCTGTTAAGATGGAATTTGTCCTGAAATAAAATAGGGAACCGACAATATCGGTTCCCCATCTCTAATCCTTTATAATCCTATTATGTTTACTACAGTCCCTGCAAGTGCCGGTGAAAATCCGTGCAATCATCCTGGTCAAAATAATCCAATGTTTTACCATAATTAAGACCATCCGGATGGTCTGCGTCACTTTCACATTCCCATGGATAATCTACTATATCTTTCAAATTATTCTGCCATATCCTTAAATCTATCATATCCTCATTCTCCTGTTTAAATCATATTTTATTTATTACTTATTTTGCATCTGCCAAGAACGTCTCTGCATTCCTACAGGCTAAGCAGAGCGTCTGTAATTATGCTTTCCGGTATGAACATCTATCCCGGTATTATCACATGCAAACCTGCTTTAAATAACTTAATTCCTATCGGAATCAGAATAATTGTGCATATGCACACAAGCCCCAGTGAAAACAAAATAATTCCTATCGGCAAAAGCATAAACAACCATAAGCTTGCTTTAAGTAAGGTTCCTGCAAGTTTAAATGCTATGCCAAATAAAGCTGTTATTATTATTAACCAAATAAAAAACGTAAACATACTATCCTGCCTTTCCGACATTATACATACTGCTATAATTTCAGGACGTCTCTGAGCTCCTGCATTTAAGCGTAACGTCTATTCCAATATTACTTTGGGTAATCGTTCAATTCGCATTACCTCTTTTTTCTTCTACATTTTTCATCAACCGGATTTCCATGAAATGTGGATTTGTTTTCCAAGCCAAGCTTTTTACTAAAATCACTATTTCTTTCCATTTTATCAATAAACCGGCACATTATCACTCTTTCCTGTACGTTCATAATGGTTCCTCCTCGTTCTGCTGCTACTCGATAGCTCAATTTTATCTTATAATTATCATTCAAAAAACATCTATAGGTGCGATATAGCAGCATCTATTTCGTCATTTATTACCCTAAAATAGTATTTTGCTTTATTTATATTTTCCATGTATAATAGGCAATATCAAAAGCAGTGATATGAGGAGAATTACAATGGGACGAAAATCTACAAAAGAAAACAAGAACATATACCAGATTAGTCGTGAATCCGCTAAGCTTACAAGGGAAGCAGCAGCAGAACAACTTGAATTTATATCTTCAGACCGAATTGAAAAAATAGAAAATGAAAAGTCATGCCCTCATCCGGATGAAATCTTGGCAATGGCCGACTGCTATAAAAACCCTTCTTTATGCAACTACTATTGTTCACACGAATGTCCCATCGGACAAGAATATGTACCGGAAGTTGCCGCGAAGGACCTTTCTATGATTACACTTGAAATGCTCTCAACTTTAAATGCTCTTTCAAAAGAAAAAGACCGAATGATTGACATTGCTGCAGATGGGAAAATTACAGAGGATGAAATCTCGGACTTTTTAAGAATCAAGAATAATCTTGATAACATGTCCTTAGCTATTGAATCCCTTAAACTATGGATAGAAAATACGATTGCATCCGGAGAAATTGACAAAAACCTGTTAAATAAATGATTTCTCCCCCCAAAAACAGTTTTACAAACATTATAGATAGAATACAATTTATAATAATTTGCAGAGATTATCAATTGGACAGCCGGCACAAATTAATCAAATAAGATATTCTTTCACAGCATTTAAATCCGGCAGTATAATCTCAGCCAATCTGTGCATCTCGTCAGAAGCCTCCATAAGATCAGGAACCATAATTGCCCTAATCCCAGCCGCTGCAAGTGCTCTTATTCCATTATAGGAATCCTCTATGCCAACTGCCGATTCAGGACGAACATTCAGCTTATCGCAGGCTTTTAAGAAAATATCAGGTTCCGGTTTGCTTCGTTCTACCATATCACCACAGATTACAGCATCAAAATATCTTATTAATCCTGCATCCCGGAGCTCCTGTGTAACTATTTCCAATCTTGTAGAGGATGCCAATGCTATTTTCTTGTCATTTCCCTTTAAGAATTGTAAAAGCTCAATTACTCCCGGTTTAAGCGGCAATCGACCTTCTCCATACCTTTTATGGAACAAATCAGACATCTCACTCTTATAAACATCATATGGAAAATCCTGTCCATACCGTTTCTGAAATACAAGCTTCGTTGCATCTCGGTTCAAACCCAGGCACGCTCTGCACACTGACTCAATATCTTCTATATGATATTTCTCTGCAATCTCCTTCCAGCACTCCAACACCTTTATCTCTGAGTCAAAGATAACTCCATCCATATCAAACAATACTGCCTTATACATACCTGTTTACTTTTCCTCACAATACCTTTTCAATTCTTCTTTTAAATATTCATATCTCAACCTTTTTTCTTCTTTCGCAAAATGGACCTCACGAAACTGCTCCGAACTATTCTCATAATTTAAAACTTCATAGCCAAACTGTTCACTGGTAAGGTCAAACCTACAGTTGCCAATTACATTAAAACAATGATAGTTGCCTCCTGGTCTTAAGATGCCATATACCTGCCCGCCAAAAATGTCCTGTGCCAAAAAGGCTGTGATAGAACACTGCCCTAAAGTCTTGTTATCCTTAGTCCAGTTTTCCCTCATTCGTGGCGCACATGTCCCGGCACACCAGATTTCCGAAAGAGCATCATATAAATCTATAGGCGTATTAATTCCTTTGTATTCATTATCTGCCGCTGATACATCAGCATGCTCCCACCCCCAGAATTTATATTTCCTATTTATTGCTTCCATCTAATATTTACTCCTTTTATCCGAATTCCGATTATTTGCTATTTTACCATAATATTCATATTTATGCCACGAATGTTCTATCTCAGATTAACAATTACTCTCATTTTTATCGTTCAACTGACAAAATCTTTACTCTATTTCATATCAAACTATAAACTCATATTTACATCTTTCCTTTTATAATCATCAATTTTATAATACGGCATTTCAGTATTACCTGTCATTGAAGCTACAATTGAATATGGGAACATACGGCAAAGGTTATTATAATTAGTAACTCCTGAATTATAAAGCCTTCTGGCAGCCTGAAGGTGCTCCTCCGCATTTATACAGCTTTTCTGAAGAGCCATTACATTTTCTGACGATTTGAGAGTCGGATATGCTTCAAATGTTGCATTTATCTGTCTCGCCAGTTTGTTAATATTCTCCATTGCCTTTGCTTTTTCTTCGCTTGGCATGCCGGACCTGTACTGTATAGTCTTTATAATTGTCTGGCTCTCATATGACATATAGCTCTTTACAACATCATACTCTTTTCTTAGCAGATCATATCTCTTTTCCAAAGCCACATCCACATCTGATTCAAGCTCAAGAACTTTATTTCTGCACCTTGTAAGCTTGTTTGCTGTGCCGACAGCCCAAAAGACAATTAGCACCAAAATAACAACCACAATTAATATTCCTACCAAAAAATAACTCATAATTTTCTCTCCTTTAAATATATTTTTTATATACTAAACGTATATATTTCATTCAAATCTCCAATGCCAGATCAAGCGCCTGCTCTATAGCCTGCAAATCATTCATTACCTGTTGTCTGTACTTATTTAATTCAGCACTGCCACTTGCGACAAATCCGTAATTCATATATGATGCATTCGAATTAAATGCTATATACATTTTTTCCTCATCAAAGCAGATATTTATTCCCTGTTCTCCACAATTCCACAACCTGTTTGTATATGATGTACCAAATGAAACCGTTTTGCCATATAAGACAATTATTCTTTCCATTACTTCAGGTGAAAGTATATAGAAAAGATTTTCTTCATCTGTTGAACGTATTGAAAACATTGTGTTAAACATATCATTTTCTGTTTTATTCAAGTTAAAATCCATTTTCCATTGTTCCGCTTTGCTATTTTTTTCAATATCTTTAAAGGAATTTGGACACAATCCCAAAGGTGATGATGATTTTTTTCTAAACTCCACAGCAACTATAATTCCTCTAAAAAGCGGTGCTGTCTTTATAATTGTTTCTCCTTCTTCATCCTTTTCCTCATATTCATAATCCATACATTCATAACCACAGCTAAATGGTACATTTTTATATATCCCTGATATATAATCTCTCCCCCGAATATTAATCTGCCTGTTTTTGAAACAATTCAGTCTTAACATCTCATCTAAAGGTAATCCTTCTCCATGTGAAAATACACTTTCGGCTCCAAAAGTTTCAGTAACCATCCTTGGAACCAGTTCACTATATATGGCATTATGCACATCAGTATCGGCAGCACTTTTCTTTTTCTTAATGGTTCTGGAAAGTATAAATACAACAAACATAGTAATAAAAACAACAACGCCTGCCATATTTGGCCATGAAGCAGTATCTAAACTTTTTGCCAAATTTGAAAAGAATATTACAACCATATCAAATATATTGCCAAATATATCTGTAACACCCATCTCAATTCCAAACATAGAATTGAAAACTATTTGCTGTCCCACAAGCACTGCCAGAAAAATCAATAATCCTTTAAAAATTTTATTATTGTGCCTCTTTGACCTGCTTCTATGTCGCCGTTCATTATTCTGCGAATTATAACTTGCTGCACGTTGATTTATAGTAGCATTATAGCCATCATCAACTTCATCACCAAACTGATTTATATTATTTGAACCATTCACCGGAATACTTCCTCTCTAAATTTCCTATATTAAATCTTTACCACACAAATATGGCATTTTTGAAATTGTGCTGCATATGCGGTCTATATTATTAATTACAAAATCATTTGTTTCATTGAATCTGTTTCGCTTTATCTTATTACTTATACAAATATAAAGTTTATCATTTTCATAACACATCTGCGTCTTTTCAACATCATCATACATCTGAAATATATCCTTTATCCTGTCCGCAAGTCCATGATTTAAAAAATCAAACCATAGGTCCTGATTGGCATCTGCAGGAATCGTAACATCAATATCAGTACCTTCAATTGTAAAATACCGTTGCTCACACATATCTGATACGCCAGTAATATTGAGTATTTTTCTCTCTGAAGCACTAATAACCTTATTCATGACCGACTGCATTCTGCCTGTTCTTTTGATACTTACTTTCCCCTGACTGTACATCGGACTATCCGGCGAAATAATACACTCAAACAAAAGGCTCTCATAATATATTTCCCCCATGTCCGCCCCAGTGTTTGAAAGTGATTTTGTAAGTGCGTCATCTATGTGAACATTTTTATACATTCCACGAAAAGACATAAATCCCAAGCTTATAAAATAGTAACTCCCCTTAGAATATTCCATCATCTTTTTCTGACCATTTACACTATCCTGTGGCGAATACAAACATTCCGGAATA
>JBJEMQ010000297.1:0-2603 GCA_051879755.1 Coprococcus sp.
AGGCTAGTTTCCTCAAATCCAATAATTGCGGCCCTTGAATTTGTTCTGCTGTATGTGTTAAAGGGCATCAGCATGGTATTTCCTTCAGCTGTATTAAACATTGCTGCAGGAATGATTTTTGATTTCCCTTTTTCATCAGTGGTAAGTGGTCTTGGTATATTTGTAGAATTTATCCTGATGTACGCTGTTGGAAAATTTTTGGGAAAAGATATTGTTGAAGGAATTAAGCAAAAATATCCAATAGTCAACAAGTTAGATTCATTTCAGACACATAACAGCTTCTTTATAAGTTTCATTATCAGAATTATGGGAGTAGTGTCTTATGATATGGCAAGTATTTATCTTGGTGCTTCTGGTGTAAAATTTTTGGGCTTTATCTTGGGAAGTATGTGCGGAGCTACACTAAATATCATCATTGATGGATTGTTTGGTAAATACATTTTTAATCCATTTAGTTGGCAGATATGGGTAGTTGTTATTATCAGAGGTACAGTGATAGCTATGGCAATTTTAGTAAAAAAATATATTAGTAGCAAGGGAAATAAGAATGCTGTTACATAATAATTAAATATGTAACAGTCGATGCGAAGAGATGCTGTTTAGATTGAAAAACAGATAAGTTGATGTTACAATCTGTAACATCAAATGGCTTTGTGGGAGGTTATTAATATGTTTTGCAAAGAGCGTATTGCGAAGGCTATAAGAGTATTATCAGTTCCACCGGTCATGGTTTCTGTACTTATTCTTATTTTAGCCTTTAGCAAAGATGGAATTTTTAGAAGCACCTTAGAAATAGTTATTACGATTGTATTACTTGGTTTTGTACCTGTTCTGGCATATGGTTTGCAGAAGATTCTGCCGGGATTTAAAGAGCAGGGTAGGGAAGGACAGAGAAAGCTTGCATTTATTACAAATCTTGTTGGTTATAGTGGGGCATTTCTATGGGCGCTTATAGCAGATGTAGAAAATGCATTACTATTGATTTGCTCAACATATTTCTTCTCTGTTGTGCTTTTAACAATATGCAATAAGGGATTACATTATAGAGCAAGTGGACATGCATCTAGTTTTACGGGACCTTTGGTTTTATTGATTTATTTTTTTGGCTGGAAAGTTATTATACCTTGTCTAGTGATTGCAGCACTAATTATCTGGTCTTCCATATATCTTAAGCGCCATACAGCAAAAGAAATTGTAGGTGGAATAGTGGTATGTTTGCTTTCATTTACGTTGTCACTAGTAGTAACAACATTTGTATGATTATTGGAGGAATAGCATGAAAATTGCAATATTAACAGATACGAATAGTGGAATATCAAAAGAAGAAGCAGAAAAAAAAGGTATTTATGTGATACCTATGCCGGTACTGATAGATGGTGAAATGTTTTATGAAGGGGAAAATTTGACAGAGGAAGAGTTTTATGGAGCATTGATAAGTGGGAAGAATGTTTCTACATCTCAACCTTCTCCAGCTGACGTCATGGATACATGGGAAGATCTTTTTGAAATGGGGTATGATCAGATTGTGTATATTCCTATGTCAAGCGGACTAAGTGGTTCCTGTATGGCTGCAAAGGGATTTGCGCGGGAATATGAAGGTAAAATATTTGTAGTTGATAATCATAGAATCTCTGTAACTATGAGACAATCTGTAATGAAAGCAAAACAACTTGCAGATCAGGGGCTTGGTGGAAAAGAAATATGTGAAAGATTGGAATCAGATGCGTATAATGCAACTATATACGTTTCTGTAAATACATTAGAGTACTTGAAAAAAGGTGGTAGAATTACACCAGCGGTGGCAACCATAGCGACTGTACTCAGCATAAAGCCGGTTTTATCGATTCAAGGAGAAAAATTAGAACCTTTCACAAAGGTTCGTGGAACCATGAAAAAATGTGAGGAAAAAATGATAGATGCATGCAAGAAGGACTTGATTAGTCGTTTTCCAAACGCAAAGCCAAATCAGCTTCATGTAGGGGGAGCAGGCGCAGGGCTTAATTCTGAGGAGATAGCGCAGTGGATGGAAATGCTGGAGCAAAATTTCCCGGGAACAGATTTGTTTTATAATTCTTTGTCAGCAAGTATAAGTACTCATACAGGACCGGGAGCGGTAGGAATTGGAATTACAATCGATATGGATTAAATCATTATAAACCGAGGTTGTTAATTAACAGCGTCGGTTTTTGATTAATTGTTACCCTAAATGGAGATGAAAATACTTTATGAAAAAAGGACATCATGCAAAGGAAGAAGAACTTATACGGAAACCAATAGAGAGAGTATCTGTTCCCTACATGGAAGGTCTAAACGATATTCAGGTACAAGAAAGAGTTGAAAAAGGATGGATCAATCATGTAGTAGAGAGTCCGGAAAAGACCAATAAACAAATTGTGAAAGACAATATTTTTACATATTTCAATCTGATATTTTTCGTGCTTAGTATATTGCTTATTATTGCCAAATCTTATAGGAGTCTTACTTTTTTACCAATTATCATTGCGAATACTTTAATTGGTATTATTCAGGAAATACGTGCCAAGAATGTGCTTTCTAAAATGAATATGCTCCATACTCCTTATGCGAATGTTGTTCGAAATGGG
>JBJEMQ010000297.1:2703-6618 GCA_051879755.1 Coprococcus sp.
ATTAATAAACTGGTACTTTTTGTGGGAATTGCCATCATTCCAATAGGAATTGCTTTATTTGTACAAAGCTATCTGTATCAGAAAGTAGAGTTTTCAGAGAGCATTGTTTCTATGGTAGCTGCTATTATAGGAATGATACCGGAAGGTTTATATTTGCTTGCAACAATTGCAATGGCAGTAAGTGCTGTCAGACTGGCTCAAAATCAGGTGTTGTTGCATGATATGAAAAGTATTGAGACATTGGCTCGTGTAAATGTTTTATGTGTGGATAAAACAGGAACTATTACAAAGAATGAGATGAAGGTTTGTGAACTGATAAATCTGAATGAAAGGGATTTAGTATCAGAACGTAAATTGGAGGAATTAATTAGTGATTTTGTGTCAGTTATGGATTCGGATAATATAACCATACAGGCAATGAAAGAGCATTTTGTCACAGGAACCAATCGCTGCTGCAAATGTAAATATGGATTTTCTTCCATTTACAAGTATAGTGCTGCTGAATTTTCAGATGGTAATTATGTCTTGGGAGCACCAGAGTTTGTTTTGAGAGAGCAGTATGAGGAATATCAAAGTCAAGTGGAGGAGCTTTCATTATGCGGAAAGAGAGTTTTGGTATTTGGAGAATATAAAGGTAAGTTAACAGGAAAAAATCTGATTTCAGAGGTTATTCCTATGGCATTTATTACTTTTGCTAATCCAATTAGGGAAAACGCAAAACAGACATTCAAATATTTTGCAGAGCAGGAAGTTTGTATTAAAGTTATTTCAGGCGATAATCCACTTACAGTATCGCAGATAGCAAAAGAAGCAGGAATTGAAGGTGCGGAAAAATATGTTGATGCAACATCAATAAAGAACAGTAAACAGCTTATCGATGCACTAAAGAAATATACGGTTTTTGGTCGTGTTACACCGGAACAAAAAAGAAAAATTGTTCATTGCCTGCAAAAACTCGGAAATACAGTTGCTATGACCGGTGACGGTGTAAATGATGTACTTGCATTAAAAGATGCTGACTGTAGTGTTGCCATGGCATCCGGGAGTGAAGCTGCTTCACAGGTTGCGCAGGTAGTATTACTGGATAATGATTTTTCTAAAATGCCCTCTGTTGTGCTGGAAGGAAGACGGGTAGTAAATAATATTCAAAGATCAGCAGGATTGTTTTTCGTGAAGAACATTTTTTCGTTTATTTTGTCAATCCTATCTCTGGTCTTTATGTTTTCTTACCCTTTGGAACCTTCGCAGATATCCTTCATTAGCATGTTTACCATTGGTATCCCCGGCTTTTTTCTGGCACTTGAGCCGGATAAATCAAGAATCGAGGGTAGGTTTTTACCAAATGTCATGAAGAAGGCGATTCCGGGGGGAATGGCAGATGTGTTTGGTGTGGGGGCATTGGTATTTTGCGGAAAGGCATTTCATCTTAACAATGCAGATATATCTACAGCTGCAACATTATTGCTTTCTGTCATTGGCTTTATGGTATTATTTAAGGTCAGTCGGCCAATGAATACACTACGAATGGTAGTATTGGTTGGAAATATGATTGCATTGGTTCTTACCGGTGTATTTTTCAATCATTTATTTGCTTTAGAAGCAATGTCATTAGAGTGTATTCTTTTATTTATTATGTTTTCATTTGCGGCTGAATCTTTTCTTAGATATATGGAGAAATTTGTGGACTGGTGTTATTTGCTACAAAATAAGCGAAGGAGAAAAGGAGTAAGAGAAGAACAACTATAAAGCTTGCTATTGCATTTGTTTTTAAAGACTATGTAGGATGATACTTTATGGAAAAGATTATATATTTTTTGTGAGAGTGGTCAAATTATATGAGAAAATATGTCAAACGATTAAAAGCAAGAATTGCATTGAATAAAAAGCAGTTTATAGTCTATTCCATATTGAGGGTATTAGTAATAATTACAGCTATTCGATGTACCTTTACCCACAATTATGAGAGCTTAGCAATCTGTATTTTGTCGTTAGTCTTATTTTTGCTGCCATCCTTATTTGAACAATTACTTAAAGTAGAAATACCTCCGGTATTCCAGATTATTATCTATTTGTTTATTTTTGCAGCTGAGATTCTTGGAGAAGTGAATAAATACTACACCGCAATTCCAGGCTGGGATACGATGCTACATACAATAAACGGATTTTTATGTGCTGCAATAGGATTTTCCCTATTTAATATTTTAAATCGAGGAAGTAAATCAATTCAATGTTCGCCCTTCTATCTGGCAATGGTGGCTTTCTGCTTTTCTATGACCGTTGGTGTTATATGGGAATTTATAGAATTTACTTTAGATCAGTGTTTTTATCTTGATATGCAAAAAGATTTTATTGTCTCAAGTATTGGTTCTGTAACTTTAGATGAGAATAAGACTCAGATTCCTATTCATGTATCCCAAATAACAAAAACTACAATTGAAACCCAAAATGGTAGCACATATGTTGTAGATGGTGGATATTTGGACATCGGAATTATAGATACCATGAAGGATTTAATGGTAAATTTTGTTGGTGCCATTGCGTTTAGTATTATTGGTTATTTTTACGAGGCTCGGCACAAAACAAAATCCTTGGCAAAGGAACTAATGATCGAACCACTAGAGGAAATAATTTGATAAATATAATTAATACAGCTAGAGAAAATGCTTTGAAAAAAGTTAATGTTATCAAAAGATGTGCTGTTGCCAGAAAGCGTTAAAAGATTGGGAGAAAATCCATTTCTTGATTCATATGTTATGGAATTCTTAGATTTGCCAAATGAATACCCGGTGCTTGCGGTTCTCAAAGCATCAGGTATTATAAATCCTGTATTTTTATCATGCTAATGCACTAAAGAGAACAGAAGTATCGTTAGGATTAGCATATTCAAGCTGCAGATCGATATGCTGCGGTTTCATTGATGAGATGAAAGTCATCAGTGAAAGCTCTTTTTTGAGGTTGCAGAGAGTGTTATCGGGCATTTCAAGAAATACATCACCCTTACAGTTGTTGATAGCATCCTTAAACCTTGTACCGTCGGGAAGATAGAGTATTCTGATCGTATTCATAGTACGCCTCCTTTCTGAGAGTGATTAATGAATTGGGTTACAGTTACGTTGATGAACCGACATATTTTCTGAATCATATAAAAGATTCTTAAAGAGGTCTACTGCGGGTCCCATAAATATGGCGATCAGTATTGTACCGATGCCTGCAAAGGAGGGAATATCCGATAAGGAACCTCCTGAAAAAAGGTAGATCAAGCAACCGGATAACAGACAGATAACATCCGTCAATATCCTGTTATAGCGAAATTCTTTAAATCCTATTCTTCCGGTCATTATGATGGAGATCGCATCGTATGCAGAAACTCCGAGGCTGGCATTGAAATATACAGCTGTTGCCAAACTTAAGATCGTAAAACCGGCAATGAAGAGAAGCACTCTAATAAAGGTGGACGGTGCGGGAAAGATAATGGCGCTTATTCTGGTAGAAGTATCAATGATATATCCCTGACAGAGAAAGGTATATATTGTACCAATCCCGATGAGCTTTCTGTCAAATATTATTGAAAGAATTACCAGAACAAGACCTGTTAACAGATAAACAGTACCGAATGACAGAGGTATCAGATTATCCATTCCTATCATGAATATCTGGAAGGGATCTATTCCGAAAGAAGCTCTCTTAAGCATACCTATTCCGATTCCTGCTGCACTTACACCTAATATGCTTTTGACTGTTCTACCGAAATTGATATTAACGGTCTTCATAGTTATTACCCCACTGCCGATAGTTTCGTATTCGAAGCGTTCAATTCATAAACCTCACTGACCAGTAATTCCGATTGTGTAAGATAGGACTCTACATCATTGAGACTGCCTCGGTAAATGTCATTGATGGTAAGCAGGAGACATT
>JBJEMQ010000298.1:0-6618 GCA_051879755.1 Coprococcus sp.
GCGCCTTTATATTACTTTTTACTAAAAAGAAAAAAAATAAGGACGTTGCATGTATACTTGTAGGTCTTGGTGTACTCTTCTTTGGTATGAATGCCATGGAGGGTGTATTTGCACCACTTAAGGAGTCGGACAAGTTCCAGCAGCTTTTCATATCATTTAACAATCCCCTGCTGGGTATACTGATTGGTCTTGTTCTTACTGCAATTATACAAAGTTCATCAGCTTCAGTCGGTATTCTTCAGGCAATATCTTCTACAGGTGTTGTAACATACGGAACCGCCATTCCTATCATCATTGGTATGAACATAGGTAAATGTATGACTATATTATTAGGAGGCATTGGTGCAAACAAAAAAGCAAAACGTGTTTCTGCTTCATATCTGTTATTTAATTTGTTTGGAGCAGTATTCTTTGTTATTTTAGTATATGGCATTCAGCTCATCATACCTCTTTCATTTATGGATAAAGTAATTAACAGAGGTGGAATAGCAAATATTCATTTTCTGTTTAACTTTATAACAAGCCTTATTCTTTTACCATTTTCAAGCGTAATGGCAAATGTAACAGGCAAGATATTCAAGGATGATGAAGAATCCAAGATTGATAAAGAACTGGCTACACTTGATACCAGACTTCTTGATACTCCTACTATCGCAATTGCCCAGTGTCGTAAAGTTATGTTTTCTATGACTGATGCCATTAAAGAGAATTTTGACATAGGATGCCGGCTGCTGACTAACTACAATGATGCTGATGCTTCTATTCTTCTTGAAAACGAAGAATTCATAGACAAATGTGAAAGTGAATTAAATGCATATCTTCTTAAGATAACATCTAAGGAACTCACAAAATCCGACAGACGTTTAGCCTCAGAGCTGTTAAACAGTATCAGTGATTTGGAACGAATAGGTGACCACTGTGAAACACTTCTTAACGTCTCCAAAAACCTCGAAGACGAAAGAATAACATTTTCAGAGCAAGGCACAGAAGAGATTCATATAGCTCTTAAAGCAACAGCAAATATTATTGATACAACATTTACAGCATTTAAAAATGATGATTTGCAGGCTGTCTCCAGAATAGAGCCACTTGCCCAGACCATAGATGAGGTCAAAGAATTGATAAAAGACCACCATGTAATACGTCTTCAGACAGGAGAATGTGGTATAGCCGGAGGCTTTGCACTTGTAGATATTCTTACAAGTCTTGAAAGAATAGGAAGCCACTGTTCAAACATCGGACTTCATATTGCTAAAAAGATAAGTACAGAACATATAGATGAAATGCACGGTCACATATATACAAACGGATATAAAACTTCTGAAGAATATAAAGCACTTTACTGTTATTATATATCTCTATATGCTGCTCCGATTGTTGAAGCATATGGTAATAAAATTCAGGAAATCGAAACAAAGATTACTGATAAGGTAAAAGCAACAAAGGCAAAAGATGACAAATCAAAATCTGATAAAGATAAAGCCAAGGTTTCCGTCAAAAATGATGATAATATCAGTAAATCTAAATCCGAAAAGTTAAAGAATAAGGATAAGAAAAATCCAAAGAAAAAATAAATATAATACAGGCTGCCCTTTATAAAGGCAGCCTAATCTTTTGTTTCATATAATATAAGGTATCCATTCTGAAAAGATATATCTCCATAATCCGAAATTATTGAATTACTTATGCCAAGGCTCGTTCCAAGCTCAAAGCATATATCATCACCATCATATTCAAAACCTGATAAAGCAACATGACAAACATCTCCACCATATGGCAATAACGATATATAAGTATATTCACTCTTATTTACTCTCGTATCTTTATTTATCATGGATATACGATTATGGTCATCAATAATATATGCCTTTATATTCCGGTCAGTACACTTTTTAAGCAATCCGATATTTGCCATAGCGTGGTCATATCTGCTTCCTGTTGCTCCAAGTATAATTATCTGTGATGCTTCATGCTCTATGGCATATATAAGTGCAGCTTCCGTATCTGTATCATCCTTGTGGGGATTAAGTGTAATAACATCACAATCCTCTTTATACCGTTGCACTATACTTCTATTTGCAGAATCAAAATCACCAATAATCAGATTTGGTTTTATATCAGCCCTATGACAGACTTCAATGCCTTTATCAACAGCGATAATATAATCAAAATCATATATCGAAAGTGTACTATCAATTACCTGCTCCTTAACCAGGCCGCCGGTCACAATCAAATAAGTCATACCGACAAAACCTCCTCAAGATGGTTCCTAAATAGTCTCATATCTGCTGAATACTTCAAGAAATGACTTGACATTTGATGCAGGCTCTCCATTAAACACCGCAGAGCCGGCAACTATAACATTTGCTCCTGCAGCTATAACCTCAGCTACGTTATCTAATGTAATTCCGCCATCAACTTCAATAGAAACATTATGTTCTCTTTCGGTCATCATCTTTTTTACGTCTTTTATCTTCCTGATTGATGATGGTATAAATGATTGTCCTCCAAATCCCGGATTAACACTCATAACTACTACCATATCCAGTTCTTCTATAACATAATCAAGAACAGAAACCGGTGTAGAAGGATTCAGAGCGACACCGGCCTTCATGCCCAGTTCCTTTATTTTCATAATTGTTCTGTGCAGATGCTTACATGCCTCTGCATGTACCGTAACTATGTCAGCTCCTGCATTCTTAAAATCTTCCAAATATCTTATCGGTTCTTCTACCATCAGATGAACATCAAAAATCCTGTCTGTAGACCGCCTTATGCTTTTTATAACAGGTGGTCCAAATGATATATTAGGTACAAAAGCACCATCCATAACATCCAGATGTATATACTGTGCGCCTGCCTTATCTATAATTTGCACATTATCGGCTATATGATTAAAGTCAACCGATAATAGCGATGGAGAAAGTATTATCATATTACCATTTCCTCTTTTCTTTTAAGTCATTATACATCATAACATAATTATCATATCGTATGCGGCTTATCTCACCATTTTCAACAGCTTCTTTTACAAGGCAATCTGGCTCATTGATATGATTACACATATTAAACCTGCATCTTCCTGTATAAACAGCAATTTCCGGAAAATACTCCTTAAGCTCATCACATTCAAGCGAGTCAACATATAACGAACTGAATCCCGGTGTATCCATAATATAAGTATCTTCATCTATACATATAAGCTCAGAATGTCTGGTTGTATGCTTACCACGTCTTATTTTTTCACTTATATCACCTGTAGCAGCCATAGTCTCAGGCTTAATGGCATTCAAGGTTGACGACTTGCCTACTCCTGAAGGTCCGGCAAATACTGTTGTCTTTCCATGCAATATTTCCCTTAATTCCTCAATGCCATAATCCTGTCCGGCACTTATATATATGACCTTGTAACCGCTCTTCTCATAAGACTCACATGAAGCCCTGTACTTTTCAAATCCCGACAAATCTATTTTATTAAAACATATAACAGTATTTACCTCTGCCTGTTCCATACTGACAAGAAATCTGTCCAGAAGGTTAAAGTTTGGTTCCGGGTCTGATACTGCGAATATTATAACAGTCTGGTCTACATTAGCTACAGCAGGTCTTATTAAAGAGTTAAATCTAGGCAATATCTCTGAGATATTACCTAGATTATTCAATTCATCAAGTACTTCTATTGTTACATTATCACCTACAAGAGGTTTTATCTTTTTATTACGAAAAATTCCTTTGGCACGGCATTCATATTCCTTTCCATTATCAGCATGAACATAATAAAAACCACCGATACCTTTAATAATCTTTCCTTGCATATATGCTGTTACTCCTGTGCAAATGTTGCCGATATACCACCGGTATTAAAACTCGATGTGACATCTATGCCATCACTGTCAGATATAATTACACTAAACGAACCACTATTTGCCGTAAGGCCTGTTATTGCCTGTGTACCGCTTATATCAAGTGGGAATGACTCTGTACCTGCAGCTCCGCTATATATGGAATATACATTGCCATCAATAGTATAAGTTATCTCAACATTTACATTTCCAAAAGTCTCAAAATCATAATTATTATTTGTTACTGAACCTGAAAATGTTGCTGTATATGTGTGGTTTTCCTTGCCATTACTTACAACATATGTTACTGTACTTCCTTCTTCAAGCTGTGTATTTACGGCAGGATCCTGACTTATTACTTCACCGGCCGGTACATCATCACTGAAATCGTATGTTGGTGCTCCGACAAGCTTTGCAGCACTTATAGCATCTGCAGCATCACTTTCTGACATACCTACAACATCCGGTACGGTAGCAATAACTGTCTCTTTTCCATTACTTACAGTAATCTTGATTGTTGTACCCTGTGCAACCTCTGAGCCTCCCGCAGGGTCCTGAGAAATAACATGGTCTTTTTCAACCGTGTCATCATACTCATAAGCATGTGTTACTTCAAGCCCGGCTTCCTTAAGCAAGGTTACTGCCTGTTCGTCAGTATAATTGCGTACATCAGGAACAGTCGTCATCTCTTTGCCCGAAGAAATTGTTATTATAATTTTTTCATCTGCAGCAATGCTCTTGCCCTCTTCTATATTCTGTTCTATTACATATCCTTCTTCTACATTATTATCATTACGTTCTGCAAATTCATAATTTGTAAATCCGTTTTTCTTCATCTGCTCTTCCGCAGCAGTTTTATAAAGACCTACGACATTTACCATAGGAATCATTTTTTCTTCTTCTGTTGAAACCTCTGAATTCTCTGTAGAAATAGCTTCTGTCTTCTTTTCTGTGCCGACTCCGCCAAACAAATTCCAGCCTGCTATCTTACCAATGATGAATATAATTAAAATGGCAACTATAACAACAAGCGCAACACTTGAAATCATTATAATTTTCTTAAGCTTCGGGTCAAGCTCATCATCTTCTTCGGCTTCCTGCCTTGAAGCTTGAGATACTACGCCATTGCCCTCATTTTCATACTCGTAATCATCCTCATCTTCATCATCTTCAGGAAATAAATCATCAATGGCTGATGGCTTCATAACAGGTACATTTATTCTTGACTCAGCTCTTGAATCAGGCTGCGTACCCTGAGACTGTTCCTGCTGACTGACACCTAACTGTCTTCCCTGCTTTATTGCCTGCATCTCCTCCTGAGTCATCTTGACAGTCGGAGAATTATTTACCTCAGGTGGTACTACTATGCAGTCTATGTTAGGATTTTCCTTTACACGTTTAAGATCTGCAATAAGAGCACTTGCCGTAAGATATCTTCTCTCAGGCTTCTTCTGAGTACATTTCAGGATAACCTTTTCAAGACTTATTGGTATATCAGGATAATATTCCCGCGGTGATACCATATCGCCCTGTATATGCATTAAAGCTATGGCAACATTATTCTCTCCCTCAAACGGAACATGACCTGTAACCATCTCATACATAGTTATACCAAGAGAATATATATCGCTTCTTTCATCACTATATCCACCTCGAGCCTGCTCCGGTGATATATAATGTACACTTCCCATAGCATTTGAAGTCATTGTATTTGAAGAAGCAGCTCTTGCTATACCAAAATCAGTAACTTTAATACTTCCATTTCTTGCTACAATAATATTCTGAGGTTTTATATCCCTGTGGATTGTATGATGCTCATGGGCTGCCTCCAGTCCCTGAGCAATCTGTATAGCAAAATCAATAGCTTGGTCTGCTGCTATTCTTCCATTCTTCTGTATATATTCTTTAAGGGTAATACCCTCTACAAGCTCCATAACGATATAATATATACCTTCATCCTCACCAACATCATATACATTTACAATATTAGGATGTGACAGCCCTGCTGCCGACTGGGCTTCTATTCTGAATTTTGTTACAAAGTTGACATCTGAACTGAATTCAGGCTTTAATACCTTGATAGCAACAAATCTATTCAGCACATGACATTTTGCCTTGTATACCTCTGACATACCGCCTGAGCCAACAGTTTCGATTATTTCATAACGACCACTTAACATCATTCCTGGATTAAGCATAATTTACTCCTCTCAATCTATAGCAGCGAGTACTACTGATATATTATCTTTTCCGCCGTAATAATTTGCCCTGTCTACCAGCTTATCTACCGCATCTTCCAAAGTCTCACTTTCTCCGACTATATCTTTTATTTCATCATCCTCTATCATATTGGATAATCCGTCAGAGCAAAGAAGAATTTTATCATCCGAAGCCAATTCAATTTCAAAAAAGTCAGGCACAACATCCTCTGCTATACCCATAGCACGGGTAATTATATTTTTTTCAGGATGATTTCTGCCCTTATTTCTGTCCAGCTGACCCGTTCTGATCAGTTCTTCAACCAATGAATGGTCAAGTGTTATCTGCTTTATAATATTATTAATTAAATAAAGCCTGCTGTCACCAATATTAGCAACATACATTATCCCTTCATCAACAACCGCAGCAACAAAGGTTGTACCCATTCCACTATAATCTTCATTTTCCCTTGACATCTTAAGAACTTTATCATTTGCATATATAATAGCTCTCTTAAGCACTGAAACAGGGTTTGATATCGTACTTTCTTTTATGTATTCCGTTACACACTCAATTA
>JBJEMQ010000299.1:0-6617 GCA_051879755.1 Coprococcus sp.
AACTACCAGAACCTTACCTATCTCTTCATCCGTATTGTCCTCATCTTGCTGCTCAGTCGCATTATCAGATGCTTCCTGTATGTCTCCTGCTACAGATTCTTCCTCATTCTCTAAGCTTTCTGAATTTGAAGTGTTGCTTTCCACTGCCGACTGATTTTGTTCATTTTCACTAGTCTGCGGTTGGTCATTACTGCCTCCGCATGCTGCGAGTACAAAAGTACATAATGTAAGTGCCGTAATAAGACTGATTATTTTCTTCATCTTAAAATACCTCCTGATTCTTTCTATTTTGATATATCTATCTTAACGGAAACATATTTTCAAAAGAAGTCTCAAATAGTTTTTCAGTTATAACCCAAAGGTGCGCACTCATTTTTACATTGCGCAGAATTCAATAACGCCTCGGCGTTATTGACGGCAAGATGCGCATCGCACTTATGTGCGACATCTTTATCTGCACATCTCTACCATCCACCGTAGACTTTTATCTCAGTCGGAGATTGTACTCCCACTGAGACTAGTTTGTTTCTTCACTCGCACTTATATAAGTGGCGAGTCTTCTCCGACCGAGATAAACATAGATATTCGAAAAATAAGTCTCTTCATATTTATACACCAATTCCCATTTCATATGCTTCCTTCAATTTAGTATTGTCTGAAATGTCACCACCCATAGTTACTCCACCACAGAAAACATATCCTTTAAGTTCTGCCTTATCAAAACAATCAATCCAACCGTTTAATCCTGACAGGGCCTTTTCATATACATGTGCACCATCCTCAGCTGCTGTGGCAAGGAAATAGACATCCCTAAATTTGTAATTCATAGAAAACATAGGATTTAAGCGGTCAATAAGTACTTTCATCTGTCCAGACATCTCATAATAATAGATAGGTGTTGCCCATACTACAATATCTGACTCAATAACTTTATCCATTATTTGGGTCACATCATCTTTGATTACACAATTACCAGTCTGCTGACACGCAAGACAACCCTTGCAGAAACCAATCTGTTTACCCTTTAATTTAATAAACTCTACCTTATTTCCTGCAAATAATGCACCATTCGCAAAACTATTTGCAAGAGTTTCCGAATTGCTATTTGCCCTTATACTTGTTGAAATCACTACAACCTTCTTGTTCATTAAATCACCCTCACCCTTCTTAGTTTTTTAGAAACTTTCTCTGAAAATCTGTTCAATCTCATCCTTATCGAGCACCTCGTACCCCCCAGAAAGGACTATCGTCCCCTTCACAAGATTCGGAAGCATTTCCTCTGTTGCTCCAAGCTCGGTAATGTTCAATACAAGACCAAGCTCCTTCATCCATTTTTCCATTTCCATAAGCCCTTCTAAAGCAACCTGTTCATCTGTCTTTCCAGTCGTATCAACATCCCATACATTCTTGGCAAAGCGCACAAATTTTTCAAGTCCATAAGGCATAATATGTCTATAATACGGTAATGAAACAGCAGCCAGTGTCATACCATGTGTCGCATCTGTACATGCTCCCACAGACTGGCCTAACATATGTACCATCCAATCTGTTGACTTTGCCTTCGCAACCAATGTGTTAAGTGCCCAGGTTGCAGACCACATGATATTGCTCCTTGCTTCATAATCATGCGGATTCTTATTCGCAATACGACTTGAATGTATTACAGATTTCATCAGTCCTTCACTGATGTAATCGCTCGTATTATCATCTTCTCCTGAAAAGTACTGCTCACATATATGGTCAAAGATATCATAGATTCCTGCAATCATCTGATAATGAGGAAGCGTCAGTGTATATTTGGGATTTAAAATAGAAAATTTAGGCATAATCTTCTCATCTGCAAAAACATGACCTATCTTCAGCGTTTCAGCATGATTAGTAATTACCGCTCCAGCGTTCATCTCAGATCCGGTACCGACCATTGTCAGTACACATCCTACAGGAATCGTCTCGCACGCAGGCTCCTCAAACTTAATATAATACTTTTCCCAAGGGTCGTCCTCACAATTGACAGATACGGAAACTGCCTTGGCATAATCACATACAGAACCACCACCAACAGCAAGTATAAAATCTGCTTTATGTTTTCTTGCTATCGCTACGCCTTCATACAGTTTTTCAACAGTTGGATTGGGCATTACACCTGCAATTTCTGCAACATTCTTTCCTTCTTCTCTGAGGATATCTATTACTTCGTCATAGATTCCGTTTTTCTTGATAGAACCGCCGCCATATATAAACACTACATTCTTTCCATATTTTTTAAGCTCCGTACTTAAATTTGAGAGGGAATCGTCTCCAAAATATAGCTTTGTCGGATTACAATACATAAAATTTCCTAACATCATTTACTCCTTTCGCTTTACACAAGGTTATTTTTTTGTTATTCTGATTATATGCTAATACCTAAACCTAACTTTAGGTCAAGTATTTTTTGAATTTTTAGGGGGAAATTTTTATGTATACAATTGGTGAGATTTCAAAGATGTTTGGTTTACCTATTTCAACCCTGAGATACTACGACAAAGAAGGACTTTTTCCAAATATGAAACGTTCTTCCGGTATCCGCAAATTTTCAGAATCCGAAATAGAAACGCTTCGTGTAATTGAGTGTCTAAAGAAGACTGGTATGGAAATCAAGGATATCAAACAGTTTATGGACTGGTGTGCCGAAGGTCCTTCTACTTATTCCAACCGAAAAAAGCTCTTTGAAGACAGAAAGAAAGCCCTTGAAGAACAACTTCAAGAGCTTGAAAAAAATATGGCAATGATTAAATTCAAATGCTGGTATTATGAACAGGCTATTTCCGATGGTAACGAAGAACGCCTTAATACAATAATTCCAAATGACCTTCCTGCTGATATAAAAAATATGTACGAGTTAGCGCATTCTTAGAAAAATAAGAATGCGCCTCTCAGAAATTCCGATTTAGGGGATACTACTTACTATTGAGCACTACACAAACAATCTCTGGATCATTGAATAACCTTACTGGTATTATACTATTTCCTAATCCACGACTTACTATCATAGTTGTAGTATCAATGATATATTCTCCTTCTGTATAATTGGGATTAAATCCCTGATCAGGAGCTACAACACCACCAATAAACGGAAACCTAAATTGACCACCATGTGCATGACCTGACAATACCAAATCCGCTTTTGCATTAGCGTAACTTTGTATGTATTGTGGTTCATGAGCTAAAACCAGAGAAAAATCGGCTTCATTATCCTTCAAGAGATTACTCAGTGTACCATCCATTAAATTGTTGTCATCAAGTCCGACTAAACAAAATGATGCACCATCTTTTGCAATTTTTACCGACTCATTGTCAAGAATGGTTACACCTCTTTCTCTTAATCCTGTAAGCAACTCATTCGAATCTTCTTTACTTAACCAATATTCGTGATTGCCTGTTACGTAATAAACCGGACAGATTGTAGTCGCATCTTCTGCAAACTTCAATGCAGTATTAATATTTGTATGGTTTGAATCCACTAAATCTCCTGTAATAACAATAATATCCGGATTCTGATTTTCTATTAAATCTAACAATCTCTTATTCTCTTTTCCAAACCTTGCATTGTGTAAATCTGATATCTGAACAATTTTAAATCCATCTAAACCCTCGGCTAACTTTTCAGATTTAACAGAATAATTACTTACAACTAAATGCTTGTTTCCATACCAGGAGAATATAATCAAACCGACACATACTATAACTAATATCACAATAGGTTTAATTTTTTTTGCTTTTATGCACATCTTTGCAAATCTGCTCCTTTCCACGGTTCAATTGGAATTTATTTTATCTATAACATCTTGAGCAAATCTGTTCACATCTATTACTCGTTTTTTCCCTTCGCCCACAAGAAACAGTTCAGGCGGATCACAGCACATTATCTTATTCCATATATCCATACTATCCGGATAAACATGTACTATTTTCCCTATTGAATAATCACCTTTCATTTGAAATAATGCTAACTCCTGACAAAAATTTGATACTTGCGGAATAACTATGTTTTCTTTTAATTCTCCACCATATGCCCATATTGCTAAATTGTATAGTCCGTGTGCCTCAACACAAAATCTTCGATTAAAGCCATCTACATATTCACCAAATGTCAATGGATACATATCTGGTCTATCAATGTTTAATTTTTCATATTCATCCACCAATACTTTATAATCATTATTATCCATAGGTTTCACCACAAACATTCGATTTGTTTAACTCATTTATATTTATAATATATATTTTTTTCATATCTATTTCAATGCATAATAATGGTTCTTTATTCAACAAGCACACAATTGCAAAACAGAAGAAACAAAATAACAAGAAAAATACATCAAGCTGTAACCAGCTTAAATGATATTTCTCTTATCTTTTTTCCTCAAACTAAATGTTCATATATAGCACAGTTATTTCTGCTCATCTACAGGAGGTACCATCTCTTCCTCACTCAAGGCGAAATCAAATAGTTCTCTGTTCTGTTCCACAGCTTCATCCATAATGCCCATTTCTGTGAATGTTGACACGAGTCCAATTTTTTTTTATGAAATCTGCTAATGCCTGAACACCTGCTTTCTGCTTTATCTCCTCATTAGTGATATATCTATTATAAGAAAGAGTTTCGCTTGCGGCGGGTCGCAAAAAGCGACATCTACTTATCCGCCGCAGTGCAATCCACACGGAGTGTTTTTTATTAACTAGGAAATCCAAAGGAATTTCCTAGTTAATAAAAAAGCGAGACCTCATCAGAAGTCTCGTTTTGTTCATCAGTTAACACCAAAGGGTTATATGTCCCGTTTCATTTTCTGCACTACTTCCTGTACTGCTGCCAAGAAACGTTGCACTGTTTTGGACGGCTGTGTAGAATAAAGTAATCCATATGGAATATTATATTCCCACTCAACCGGAATTACTCTAAGCAGTGGATGTACACTGGCCCAACCCGGAATTGCCAACAATACATCATTACTATTTTCGCAGCGATTAAAAATATTTATATTGTAAAATTCAAAATCTACAATATTTATTTTTCTATGATTTTGACCTATATCATCTCTTAACTGATCTACATGTTCACTCCAGCCCCGTCGCATCAGCAACAGATTTTCTCCATACAAATCCTGTATGCTCAGTTGATTCTTTGCAGCAAGCCGATGATTAATGGAAACTGCACAACATAGCGGCTCCTTTGAAATCTGAAAGCCCGCACAACTACGGAGATTCAGCATGGCTTCATCAAAAATCCCACCAATCACATCTATATTTTTACCGAGATTAGCTAAAATCTCTTTCGCATTTTCCGGCGTATTTTCAAATGGAACAATTTCAAACTTAATATCAGGACATTCCATCTGTATTTTAGGCCATATCTGCATTAGAAGCTGTGCCGGAGTCATTGGAGAAGTACCAATTCTAATTACATTCGTATCCTCCTGCATAGTATTTTTCGCTCTGGTAACAGAATCCTTACAATACTGAATAATATATTTTGCATCTTGATAAAGGGATTTTCCTGCCTTTGTCAAAATGAGTCCCCGATATGTCCGTTCAAAAAGTTTAACATCCAAAGAAGTCTCCAATAAATTAATCTGCTTAATTATTGCCGTCGGCGTTATATAGAGTTCTTCTGCAGCTTTATTAAAACTACCTTCATCTGCTACCCTTAGAAACGTTTCAAGTTGCGGATTATACATCTTCTGTTACCTCCATAAAATACCAAAATTCATTTTATTTCCTTCGCCATAAACAAGACATGCTCACACGGCGAAAATCCATTTTTTTCATAGAACTTCGGTGCAGGAGCATATTTATTTGTGGACAAAGTGATTCCTGCAAGGCTCTTTTTGCATACATATTTTTCCATTTCTTTTATGAGTGCCGTTCCTATTCCTCTTCCCTGTCTGTCAGGCGTAACAAACATCTCCTCAATAAATACCTCACTATTATTCCACCATATTTTTTCATGGGCAAATAGCGCTCCTATAATTACAGACTCTTCTTCCACAACATATCCCACAAACTTACTATGATTATAAAAATCTTTCAGGTAATCCTCTGCTACCTGCTCCGTCCATCTACACATCCACAGTTCATTGTTATAAACACTGCAAAGTATATCAGCACAGGCTTTTATATCCTTTTCTTTCAATTCTCTTATTATCATAACTTCTCCCCCAACTTCCAAAAATATTGCCTTTCTGTCACAAAATTGTTATCCGGGAATACGGAAAACCGGAAAGCTCCTTCATTGCCTTGCAAATACTAAAGCTAATGCTTGTCAAAATACATTTCAGATTAACTATGGGCCAATTCAGATTAACTGTCAATAAAATTTGAAAAAATGCACCAAATAATCTTGTGCCAGGTGTTTCTCGTCAGTATTCCTGCTCTGCAAACCGACATTTATCACTTTCTCCATCTCCGGACTCAGAGAACTTTACAAACAAATTACCTGCAACCTTCTTCTTAAATATTAAGAGAATTTTGCACAATCTTAATTGGATATTTTGCACAAATCAAAATCGATTTTATTTGAATAATCTAGTATTTCATCCTTTAATTAACTCGACTTTTTGACAGGTAGTGTATCAACA
>JBJEMQ010000300.1:0-6602 GCA_051879755.1 Coprococcus sp.
ATAAGAATAGTATTACAAAAAATAATGGACTTGAGCTTACAGCAGTAACAGTGTGCCGCAAAAATTATAGTGTAAGTCCTACAATATATGTAGAAGCATACTATGAGCAGTATAAAGATACCGGCAATCTGGAAATGGTTATGCAATCTATATACAAATCATTTGAAGATAATATGTATGAGAGAAAGATAAATCTGGATAATTATTTCGATTTTGAGTCTGCAAAAGATAATATTGTATTTCGGCTGGTCAATAGGAATATGAATGAAAAGAATCTTGCAAATATTCCATCCGTGATTTTTGAAGACCTTGCTGTTACTTTCAGATGGGTGGTAGATATAGGTGATGAAAGCATGTCTTCAGTGTTGATTTCAAATAATGATATGGTGCGGTGGAACACGAATGTACAGACTTTATATGATCTTGCAATGAATAATACTATGAGAATGTTTCCACTACATATTGAAAATCTGTTTGAAATGTTAAGCAGAAGATTTGATTTGACTGAATATAGCGATATAGAAAATGAAAAGGCACAGTTGTTCATAATTACAAATAATGTGGGAATAAATGGGGCAGCAGCTATATTATATAGCGGGGCACTGGAAAGATGTTCGGAAGAAACAGGAGGCAGTATCTATATTATGCCGTCAAGTATACATGAGATGCTTTTTGTTTCAGCAGAATATGTGGAGAATGTAAATGAATTAAAGGAACTGGTAAGAGAGGCAAATGCAAATGTTGTATGCCGGACTGAAGTGCTTTCAGATAATGTATATTATTATGATTATACTAAGAAAACACTGGAGATTGTTCATTGACAAAAAAGTATTCATGACATAGAATTAAAGTAGTTTTTTTAAGGCTAAAATTATGTGTGTTGGGGGGATTGCGATTTGACAGAAAGTTATATTTCCAGAAGGGATAAAATAGTTGCATCAGCTATTGAGTTGATTGGTGATTTAGGATTGCATGCTCTTACAACCAAAAATCTTGCACGAAAAGATAATATCTCTGAGACACTGATTTATAAGTATTTTGGAGGAATCGACGAAGTACTTGTAGAGGTTGTGTCTCAGTATGCAGCATTTGATATCAATATCCAGAGAACAGTAGAGCATTTGGGGTTATCTTATATGGATAAGGTAAAGTATTATGCAGATACATATGCTACATACTATGATAATTATTTAGGCATGGGTGCAATTATGCTTCACTACGAGGAATTATTACATCTTAGTGAGACCAGAGAGATTATTTCTGATTGTATACTAAAAAGAAATGATTTTGTTTGCTCTTTGTTTGAAAATGCTATTGCTGACAAAGAAATCAGAGATATATTTTCACCTAAAGAGCTGACTCTTATATTTAATGGAATGTTTACAGAAGGACTTATGGAACGAAGAACAAAATATTCCAGAAAGAGCTTTCGGGTTGAAATTAAAGAGATGTTGAATCGTCTTGAGAAGACTCTGAGGTTGTAATTTGAGGAGGAGATGTGTCATGAAAATTTTAATTGCTGAAGATGATGTGGCAAATGCAAAATTTTTATCAAAATATTTAAGCAAATTTGGAGAGGTTGTAATAACACCAGATGGTATTGCAGCTGTAGATGAGTTCGTAAATTGCCTTGAGAGAGGTGAACATATTGATTTAGTGTGCCTTGATATTATGATGCCTAAGATTGATGGTTATAAGGTTCTTGCATCAATAAGAAGCGCTGAGAGAAAACACGGTGTATCAAGAATGCTAAGGTCAAAGGTAGTTATGACAAGTGCTCTGGATGAGTCAAGTTTCGATAGCAATCAGGCAAGCGATGATTATGATGATTACATATGTAAGCCAATAGATATTGTAAAATTTAATGAGATGCTGAAGAAACTTGATGTAATATAGATAAGGTATGGAGATGGACTTATTTAGCTATATGAGGGAAAGTTATCAGGATGATGACTCTCCACTTGCAAAAAGACTCAGACCGGAAAGCCTTGATGAGGTAGTAGGGCAGGAACATATTATAGGTAAGGATAAGCTTTTGTATAGAGCAATAAAAGCAGATAAGCTGAGTTCACTTATATTTTATGGGCCACCCGGAACCGGAAAAACTACACTTGCCATGGTTATAGCTCATACTACAAAAGCAGAGTTTAGGCAGCTTAATGCTACAACTGCAGGAAAAAAGGATATGGAACAGGTTATATCTGAGGCAAAAGATATACGTGGCATGTATGGAAGAAAGATGATTCTGTTTATTGATGAGATTCATAGATTTAATAAGTCGCAGCAGGATTATCTTCTGCCTTTTGTTGAGGATGGAACAGTTATACTAATAGGTGCAACAACGGAAAATCCATATTTTGAAGTAAATAGTGCTCTTATATCCAGGTCAAATATATTCCAGCTTAAGCCATTGTCAAAAGAAAATATAAAAACTCTTATCATAAAGGCTGTGTATGACCAAAAAGGTATGGGGGCATATAATGCATGCATAGATGATGATGCAGTGGATTTTTTAAGTGATATGGCCGGTGGTGATGCCAGAAATGCACTTAATGCAGTTGAACTTGGTATTCTTTCTTCTGAGAGAGATGAATCTGATGGAAAGATTCATATAACGCTTGCCGTTGCGGAGGAGTGTATACAAAAGAGAGCTATAAGATATGATAAAAATGGTGATAATCATTATGATATAATATCTGCTTTTATTAAAAGCATGAGAGGTTCTGACCCGGATGCGGCTGTATTTTATCTGGCAAAGATGCTGTATGGTGGAGAAAGTGTAACTTTTATAGCAAGAAGAATTATGATATGTGCATGTGAAGATGTAGGAAATGCTGACCCAAATGCTATATGCGTGGCAACATCATGTGCTGAGGCGGTAGAAAGAGTCGGTATGCCGGAGGCGCAGATTATTCTTGCCCATGCTGCCATATATGTTGCCTGTGCACCTAAAAGCAATTCCATAGTTAATGCTATATTTGCTGCTAATGAAGCTGTGGAAAAGGAGAATACAGGAACTGTGCCTGTTCATTTGAGAGATGCACATTACAGTGGTGCATCAAAGCTTGGACATACAGGGTATAAATATGCTCATGATTATCCAAATCATTATGTTAAGCAGCAATATCTGCCTGATGAATTGGAAGGAAGAATTTTTTATGAACCTTCTGATAATGGCTATGAGGTAAATATCAAAGAGTATTTTAAGAAAATAAAGAAAGATATGGAATGATATGAATAAATTTAAACGAATTATGGCAATTGTAATGGTTATTGTTCTTATAGGGATATTTGTTACAACATTTATTCTTGGAATTATGGGTAGTAAGTATTTTACAGGTATGCTGTTTTTATGCGTTATTGTACCTGTTTTGTGCTATGCAATAAGCCTTACGACAAAACTGCTTAGAAAAAAGGGCGAAGAACTTGAAAAAGAAAATAATATTTGATATACTCTATAAAGTTTTAAAAATTCAGACGAGGTAGATAAAATGAGCTTATTAACAGAATGGCGTGAGCACGCTTATGGTTTAGATGACAGAACACCGGAAGGTAAACAGTTTTGGCTTGATTATTTTCAGGCTGAGAAGGGAATATACGAGAAGATTCTTGCTGACCCTAAAGCAGATCCTGTAAAGGGAACTGTAAAAGGACTTGCAGAGGAATTTGGAGTTAGCCTCCAGACTATGGTTGGTTTCCTTGATGGTATAGAGGACAGCCTTATAAATCCAAATAATGTTGAAGAAATTACAGAGGATTCAGAAGTCCTGCTCGGTATTGATTACGAGAAGCTGTATATGAATATGGTTGGCTGCAATGCAGAATGGTTATATACACTTCCTCAATGGGATGCAATCTTTTCAAAAGAGAAGAGAGATGAACTTTATAAGACAGAGAAGTCTTCAAGAACTCTTGTAAAGCCACCAAAGATTGGACGTAATGATCCATGTCCATGTGGTTCAGGTCTTAAGTATAAGAAATGTTGTGGAAAATAAATTAAAACAAAGACGGCTTAGGGATAACCTTGAGCCGTTTTTACTTTAGTTAATTAGGGAATAATATGAAAGAATTTAATGATAGTCAGAAGAGTGCAATAATGCACAATGAAGGACCTATGATGGTTCTTGCAGGTCCCGGTTCCGGCAAGACTACGGTGATAACATACAGGGTGAAATATCTGATTGAACACTATGGAGTGCATTCTGAAAATATACTTGTTATTACATATACAAGAGCAGCAGCTGATGAAATGAAGAATAGATTTAAACAGCTTATGACAGACTCATATGGTGTATGTTTCGGAACCTTTCATTCAATTTTTTTTCAGGTTTTAAAAAGAGCATATAATTATAACAGCTCTGATATAATAACTGAAGGAGAGAAATATGAAGTTATTAAGAGTGTAATACAGAAGAATAACTTAAGCTATGACAGTCAGAATGAATTCCTTAAGAATATTGTATCAGAAATAAGTTATGCAAAATGTGAGCTCGTTGATATAAGAAAATATCAGAGTAAGAATATGAAAAATGATGATTTCGCTTTGATATATGAGGAGTACGATAAGTATCTGCGGCTTAATAATAAACTTGATTTTGATGATATGCTTATATTTACATATGAATTATTTATGGAGAGACCTGATATTCTTAAAATATGGCAGAATATATTCAAATATATACTAATTGATGAATTTCAGGATATAAATAATCTCCAGTATAAGATTGTAAAACTGCTTGCAGGAGCAAGAAGAAATCTGTTTATAGTAGGTGATGATGACCAGTCGGTATATAGCTTCCGTGGAGCCGGACCTGATATTATGAAAAAATTTGCAAATGATTATAGAGATACTAAAATTATATATCTTACTACAAATTACAGATGCAGCAGGGATATTGTCATATGTGCCGACAGAATAATAAAAAATAATAAGAATAGATTTAATAAGACAATTGTATCAGCATTTGAGGATGGAAGACGTGAACGTATCCATGTAATACCTGTGGATGACCAGAGACAGGAGCATGCGGATATTGCAGCACGTATACTTGATATGAGTAAAAAAGGAATAGCATTTTCACAGATTGCTGTTTTGTTCAGAACAAATACTGAGGCTCGCGCTTTAACTTCAAAGCTTGCCGAATATGGCATTCCTTTTAAAATGAGAGATAGTATACCGAATGTATTTACACATTTTATTGCACTTAATATATTTGATTATATACATCTGGCATTAGGTGACAGAAGCAGAAGCAGAGTCATTTCCATTATAAACAGACCAAACAGATATATAAGCAGGGATGCTTTTTTGAAGGAAAATGTAGATTTTGATGAATTGCGTGAATATTACAGGGATAAGCAGCGGATACAGAATAATATTGATGTTTTTGTAAATGACCTTAAACGTATAGCTGATTTAAAACCATATACAGCTGTTAATTATATCAGGAGAGCTTGTGGTTATGATGATTATATTAAAGAATATGCAGATTACAGAGGCATAGATAGAAATGATTATATGGATATTCTGGAAGAAATCACCGAAAGTGCAAAAGAATATGACAGCTATGACAGTTGGTTTGCATATATAGACAGCTATGCAGAAACTCTTAAGGAGCAGGTGAAGCAGAAAAATAGTTCAACTGATGCGGTGACTCTATCGACCATGCATAGTTCTAAGGGACTGGAATTTGACCAGGTATTTATATTAAATGCAGTAGAGGGAATAACACCACATAAGAAATCTGTTAAAGATGATGATGTGGAAGAGGAGAGACGTATGTTTTATGTGGCAGTAACACGGGCAAGATATGGATTGTATATATATACGCCAGCAGCTTTATATGGAAAAACAGTATGCGTTTCAAGATTTGTTACAGAGATGGTAATAGACAGAAATCTGCTTAAGAAGGGAAACAAAATAGTCCACAAGAGATATGGAGTTGGTACCATAACCCATGTGGACGATAAAAGACTGTGTGTTATGTTTGATAAAACAAAAACGATGAAAACATTGAGCATTGAATATACTATAAGAAATAAGCTTATATCTATGCCGGAAGAGGATTAATCCTCATTATCCGGCATGGAGTTAAATTCCATTTCATCAAGAATTTCATCAAATGCATCAGCCACTATTTCAAATTCATCATCATCTGTAATTGCCGTTAGTTCTACTTCGTCATTTTCAAGCTCTTTATATTTGTAGAGAAGCACATCATTATCATCATATCCTTCAGGAGTCTCAAGAGGATATAGTGCGATATAAGTATCGTTGTTTGCTGGGAATATTGATAATATTTCACATTCCAGTTCTGTGCCGTCATCAAGAACAAGATTCATCATTTCGATTTCGTCATTATCAAAGTCATCGTATTTTTTTGACATAATTAATCTCCTTATATATGCTAATATTATTTACTGCCGGATAAGCAGTATATTTATAAGTGATTTTATATGTAATAGCTAACGTTGTCAAAGCTTTTATTGAATTATAGGAGTGGTTATGATACAATTTATCATATATAGATTTTGAACGGGAGGACGTAAAGTATGAAGAGAGTTGCATATATAGCTTCAGAGTGTGTGCCATTTATTAAGAC
>JBJEMQ010000301.1:0-1716 GCA_051879755.1 Coprococcus sp.
GATATAAGTCGTGAAAAAACATAGCTTATAGAAGAAAATGCAGAGCGACTCGGGTATGATAACATAAAGGTTATGGTATATGATGCACTCGAAGCTGATGATGAGCTTTATGAAAAAGTGGATGTTGTTATTTGTGATTTGCCATGTTCCGGTCTTGGAATTATGGGAAGAAAGAATGATATAAAATATAATGTGACAAAGAAACAGATAGAAGAGCTTGCTGTCATGCAAAGGCTTATGCTCGATAATGCAGCACATTATGTTAAGCCGGGCGGATGTCTTATTTATTCTACATGTACTATAACAAAGCAGGAAAATGAAGATAATGTAAACTGGTTCATAAATAACCATGACTTCAGACCGGATTCGCTTACGCCTTATATGCCGGAGGTACTTCATGACAGGACAGACAAAGGATATATAACACTGTTGCAGGGAATTGATAGTAGTGATGGCTTTTTTATAGCCAGATTTGTGAAGGAGTAGAGATATGTCAGATATATCGGAACTTGATATCGGTTCTATGACTATAGATGAGCTTATTGAATATGTAAAAAGTATGGGAGAGCCGGCATTTCGTGCAAAACAGATATACCAGTGGATTCATAATAAACTTGTTGCTTCTGTAGAAGATATGACAAATATTCCTTCTTCTTTGAGAGAAAAAATCAGAGATAAATTCTATACAACTAATCAGGTAACAAGACTGATTTCAAAGGAAGATGGAACGAATAAATTCTTGTTTGGCTTATATGATGGAAATGTAATAGAAAGTGTTTTGATGAAATATAAGCATGGAAATTCCGTATGTATATCATCGCAAGTAGGCTGTCGTATGGGGTGCCGTTTTTGTGCCTCTACTATCGGAGGACTGGTCAGAAATCTGTCAGCAGGAGAGATGCTTTCCCAGATATACAGTATACAGAGAATTACAGGAGAGCGTGTATCAAATGTAGT
Organism: Coprococcus sp.; assembly: GCA_051879755.1. GTDB lineage: Bacteria > Bacillota > Clostridia > Lachnospirales > Lachnospiraceae > Coprococcus. Next base: position 958 of record JBJEMQ010000301.1, read on the forward strand.
GGTCATGGGAACAGGTGAACCTCTTGATAATTATGATAATCTTATAAGGTTTATAAAATTGTTGAACAGTAAAGAGGGACTTAACATAAGCCAGAGAAATATAACTGTATCGAGCTGTGGAATCGTACCTAAGATAAAAGAGCTGGCAGATGAACAACTGGCAATTACATTTGCACTGTCGCTTCATGCTTCGGAAGACGAAGACAGAAAGAGGCTTATGCCGATAGCAAACAAATATACAATAGCAGAATGCCTTGATGCTGTTGATTATTATTTTGAAAAAACAGGCAGAAGGGTTACGTTAGAGTATTCTCTGGTGATGGGAGAAAATGATAACTCATATCAGGCTGAAAGACTTGCAAAGCTTATAAAAGGTAAAAATTGTCACGTAAATCTTATTCCGGTTAATCCTATAAAAGAACGTGAATATCGACGTTCTAATGAGGATTCGGTTGAAAATTTCAAATATATACTTGAAAAATATCAGATTAATGTTACTATTAGAAGAAGTATGGGCAGAGATATAGATGCTGCCTGTGGACAGCTTCGACGTAAATATGAAGAAGCGAGTAATTCTCTTTAGACAGGAGGATGCAGATGAAATCTTGCGGAAAAACAGATGTAGGTAAAAAACGTGCAATGAATCAGGACTGCATTTTTTTTACAGATAATGCAATAGGCTCATTACCTAATTTATATATTGTAGCTGATGGCATGGGTGGACATAAGGCTGGAGATGTTGCATCAAGGACAGTAATT
>JBJEMQ010000302.1:0-1712 GCA_051879755.1 Coprococcus sp.
TATCAAGAGTTCTCGGTCCCCAATGAATGATTCGTTCTCTTCCGGCTTTTTTTTCAATATCATTTATAAGCTTAAGAAGTTCGTCAGGACTACGAAGTGTCTCTACCTCAATACAGCCATTTAGAAAATCATCCTGCTCCACATCTCCATATGGTTCAGTCTCTATGAAATCCGAAACCTTTGTCACCTTTGTATATAAATCTTTATTTAATTCATCTATGGCAAAATCAAGATACGACTCTCTGTCACCTATATTTGAACCCAGTCCCAGATATGCTATATGCTTTTTTCTGAATATGGACACTGCAACGGTCTCTATAGGCATCAGTATAGGTGCCCATGGTTTTTTTACAATAAGCTCAACAGCTCTTATATCTGGATATTTAGTAAGAATTCCTGTAGCCACCTTTTCTGCTACAGCTTCGATAAGATTACAATTCTGCTCCTGCATTATATTATTTATATCTGCACAGACTGTTCCATAATCAACCGATTTATTTATATCATCTGATATTCCTGCTTCTCTGATTGATATATGCAATTCTGCATCTATAATAAATTTTTGTCCAAGTGTATTTTCTTCTTCAAATACCCCATGATGGGCAAATATCTCAAGTCCTTTAATTATAATCTTATCCATACGCACATTCCTCCATTATGCCTTAAGCATGGCAGATGTCATCTTAAGCGCTCTGTAATTTGCTTTTACATTATGCACTCTGAAATAGCTGCATCCTTTTACAAGTCCCAGTACGGATGTAGCTATAGTTCCCTCTTCTCTTTCTGTTACCGGCAAATCAAGAGTAAGCCCTATCATGGATTTTCTTGAAGTACCAAGCAGCACCGGAACCTCCCACTTTCTAAGCATCTCCAGATTATTCATCATTTTCAGATTCTGCTCACAACTCTTGGCAAAGCCTATTCCCGGGTCTACCATTATCTGAGATTTATTTATTCCTGCTTCTGCTGCCATGTTCATTGTCTCATCAAGGTCTGTTATAACATCCTGCAAGAAGTTTACATAATTTGTATCCTTTCTATTATGCATCAGACAGCATGCCACGTTATATTTTGCAATAACCTGTGCCATAGTACCATCCCATTTCAGTCCCCATATATCATTTATCATATCACAGCCCGATTTTATTCCGGCTTCCGCCACTCCTGACTTGTATGTATCAAGAGAAACAGGAATATCAAAGCGAGCCTTAATTCCTTCTATGACAGGACATACCCTTTCCATCTCCTCCTCATCAGATATCAAAGTATAACCCGGTCTTGTGGACTCACCACCAACATCAATTATGTCAGCTCCCTCATTTATCATTTTTTCTGTTTCTGCCAACGCATCATCTAATTTGTTATGCTGTCCGCCATCTGAAAATGAATCCGGAGTTACATTTAGTATTCCCATTATATATGGTCTTTCATTATCTTCAAAATTCCTGTTACCTATACGCATATCTATTATCTCCTTAAAATATATATTAGCACTAACTTTGTTTTCAAATAATCTAATCGGAATGTAGTCTCAAATAATTATTTCGCTACTCTGAGCAGCTTCATCCCAGTAACACTCGCTATACATACTGCAGTCAAAGCAGTTTCTGGAAAGCTTGTCCGCTTTATACAGCAGATATATAAGCCCATTTCTGTTTATTCCATCTGTATTATGTGCGGCTATTGCCGATACTACAAGTTTTATCTCTGCT
>JBJEMQ010000303.1:0-6523 GCA_051879755.1 Coprococcus sp.
ATATTGTTCTATTAGGTCTATGGTATCTGATATTATATCACAGACCTTTGCGTTTACATTGACCAATTTTTGTGTCTGAAATACCGCTTAAACAGATAATTTTTACAGAAAAACACATTGTCTTCACAGCAACAAGTGAAATAAAAACAATGCATTCTAAGTCTTAAAAAATATTCAGTTTTGATTTTAGATGTCCTTATATGCACCCAGATGGCAAATTTTGCCCTATAATCATTAATCTACTTGAATGAACCGCCTTCGGCGAGTTTGAGATTCAGTCTGTGTTTGTCATTTACTCATTGCTATAATTATGGTAATGCTTTAAGGAAAAGGATGTTAGACGTCCTTATGTTGAGGCATAATAAATAATATTTATACTACTAATATTACTTCGTGCATCATAAATCGACTTGATTTCTCCCCACTCAAAGTTACTATTTTCAAGCACTCCAAGCTCCTTCAGGATTACATCATGCAAGTCTTTTCTTTTAGATTCATCTTTCTCTGAATACTCCTCATCACAACAAATTAAAGATAACATATATATTTTCCCATCTCTAAAGAATAAACTAACTATATATTTTCTATTTTTTATAATCTGTGGTCCATCCAAGTATATAATTCTGATGCCATCTTGATTTGTATAATATTTTGTTTCTTTAAATTGCTCAAATGTGAAATTAGGCTTAACAACCAGTTCATTATCAATTTCTACAATTCCTTTGCTTATATCCATCTTATAGTCAGCTCCTTATTTATATAACTTAATATTATCTACAGGTGTTAAAATACCTTTGCTTATCAAATCCTGAACATCTGGAACATAATATTGTGGCAGTCCACCGTTTCCAAATTGTGGATTTGCATTTGTGATTCCATATGCACTAGCAACATCTTCATTAAACAAATAGCCTTGCATCTCGCCCCTATAACCACGTATAGGATTTTTCTCTACTTGCAGTCCCTCAAATATTGTTGTTACATTTCTTCCCAATTGTTCAATTGCGTCCAAAGTAGTAAAATACTCTGTTCCATTAGGCTCACCTCAAAGATGACATTCTATACATCACATATTATCTACCTAAAAATAGCAAATAACAATCCCTGCCTTTGCAGATTTAATATCAAAATATGATATTATTTTTCCCCATGGATACTCATATTCTCGACCAGATAAATTTTCTTTATCTGATGGTCCCAAATTCTTTAATAAAAAATCATCATTTGCTCTTTTTAAATCTTCCAAAATAGTACTATCCATTGTCTGATAATTCATTTTATACTTTTCATCAGCATTACTCAATTCAACTTTTTTTATATTCATTTCGCCAAAATAAATAGTTGTCCAAAAATTTGAACCACATAACTCCAATGGCTTTTTTGATATGTACACTATCCCATTTTTTGTTTTTATCACATTAAATTCATCACTTTGGAGCATGTCAATGCTTGTCGTCGGTTCGATAGCATATTTCCCTAATTTCAATTTCCCATTCTTCATTTTTAACCTCTCTTACTTGATTTCATCCAGCATATTAAAATAATCTTCAAGCGATACTTTTATGTTTGTTAACTTGTTGGATGTCCGAAAGTATAACCCTAATTAAATTTATTGAAAAAAATTATTCTAACGTTTCTAAAAGCAAGCCTCCTTCTTTTCTGCATTCTTCCCATTCTTCAGCATTTAATAGAGCGTCTTCTGTCCATAATTCTTTTTTTTTAGACATACCAATTAACATCTCATCTATAGATTTTGCAATGATATACTGTTCTTGACTTATCCACTCACTTTCCAGTAACTCTTTTGCACACATCATCCCTATTTCACTAAAATCGCTTGCAAGCTCATCTGCAACAACTGTACCTTTCAGTTTTGCAATTTGTTCTGTTGCCGTCATAGACATTTGTTTTACAATGTCTATGAATCTATCATAGCATTGCATAATTTCTTCTATATCTTTTTCCACTATTTTGCCCCTCTCCATTTATGTAATATCTTATAATTCCATTTTTCCCAGATGAAACCTTATAATATGGCATCTCTCCATGATGTCCACCACCTGGATGATATTGAATATACACAGAACTTCCATTTGGTGCATGCATACTTAACCCACCGCCTTGTTCGTATGGAATTCCTGCTAGACTACCCTTGCCTAAAGGTTTCACTGCCCATCCTTTTTTTGTGGCTAAATCTGAAATCTGTTTTGGAGAAAAGTCAGTTATTTTACTTGGCATATCCACAATATCTTGGATAGATGCACTTTCCCAAGTAACATTATCTGCTCCATATGTTTCATTAAAATAATTATGCCAATCATCACCTGTCATTGGATTCTTTGCATTTCTACCACTCTGGTCTTAATTTCTAACTCAACATTCTCAGTTCCAACTAAACTCACGCTTTTCTCCGCTCGTGTTCATTATATCACAGAACACTGCGTTTTCATTATAACCAAAGGAACGTAATATGCATTTTTAAAGAATTAGAAATTTTTAGACGTGATTATATTGAATTTTGGGCATAGAAAAAGCCAGTAGACTTTTTGCGTCTGCCGGCAATTATTTTAATCCGGATTAGCCCCAAATATTTTTGCCAATCTCTATATATTCATTTAATTTTCCATCCATAGTCTACTATCATTACATGGCATGTAACTAACAAGATTACTAATTTATTTGGTACCATAAATCTTTGATGAGCTACTACTTAAAATCAAAATCCTCCCCAGCCAGACTAATAGTATTTCCACTAAATATTCTTATTGCACGTCCCTTTTCTATACGCATTCCGTTTATATATGTTCCATTTGCTGTATATAAATCCTTTATATAAAAGCCATCCTGCATTTTTATAATGCAGGCATGGCGTCTCTCTATATCATCATTATTGCAAACACAATAGTCAACAAAATCAAATGCTGTTCCAATAACAAAATTATCTTTGTCTATAACTATTGATTCACCGGTATTTCTTCTGATAAGGGTTGGAATATTTAATAAGGGCATATAAGAAACAGCACTATTATCCGATTTCAGAACATTTCTTAATGGAACTTCCACCTGGATTCCTTTTAAAAGTCTTTTATATTTTCTGCATCTTATAAGCAGTAGAATATTAAGGGAAATATTTCCGACAACAATACCGGAGCCTGTAATTATCGATACTACGATAAACGTCTGAACGGATACCTCCGATTTTCCAGGATTTATATTGTTTATATGTACATAATCCGGTATAACTACATTATTATTCTCTATTGCGGCAGCAGACTTTATATTTTCATGAATTTCATTATATTCACAATTTGCCGCATTTACTTTCATCGTATTGACGCCTGCAAAAGCAATCATCAATATAATTAATAATATTTTTACTCTTTTCATCCATAACATTCTATTTTTTATTAAATATCCCTCCCCCCGTTGCTTCTCTAGCAGGAAGCCTGTACGATTTTAATTATTTAATGGCTTACTTATTTTATGAATTAAAGCATCCACTTAATAAGCCACCAAAAGTCAATTATATACCTATGCATCTTATCCCTCACCCCAAACTTTACATATTATTGTCTGCAAATATATATTATCCATACTATTTCAAAACCTTCAACATTTATTTCACCAACGACGTTTTTTTTTCACAAACGACATGTATTTCTGTAATTTAATAGCACAAAATGCAAAAAAAGGAAAAAACTGCTTTTATCTGCGACTATTATGATATATAATATTAAAACATATATAATATTAAAATATATATACATAATTTCAAAAAATATATATTTAAAATATATATATAATTAATAGCATAACATGTAAAGGGAACTACAACTTATGATTTATATTGGAATATGTGATGATGAAATAAAGTATCGGAAGGTAGCCGAATCATTCTGCGCCAGATTCTTTTCAAATCGGAACTTGGAATTTAAGTGTATATTGTTTCAATCGGGTGATGAGGTTTTAGCATATAATGGCGAGAAGCTCATGCTTTTATTTTTAGACATTGAAATGGATGGTACTAATGGAATAGAGGTTATGGAAAAGCTTCAGCACAATAATAATATCTGGCGAATCGTATTTATATCCAGCCATGAACGATATATAATTGATACATTCAGCTTAAAAACGCTGGGGTTCTGTACAAAACCATTACGATATGAAAATATGAGTAAATGGCTTACGATAGCCTTGCAGGAAAATATTGAAAATAAAACCGTAACCTTTGAAGAAAACAAGAAGACCGGAACAATTCACATTGAAGATATTACCTACATTTCAGCAGAAGGACACTATATACAGGTTCACATGCAAAAGGAAAATGAACTTAATTTATTTCCATGTGAAATAAAATCTGCTGAAAAGCTTTTAATGGATACCGGAATTATCCGTATCCACAAATCATATATGGTCAATCTTGCATATGTAAATGAAGTCTTATCAACTAAGGTTATTCTTCAGAATAAGGAAATAACACTTCCAATTGGCCGTACATATAAAACAATAGTTCAACAGAAATATAACGAGTACATTTTAGAGAAGGTACATAAAAGATTGGGGTAATAATGAATATTTTTTTACATCTGCTCTATTATATAGTAGAAATGTTTAATTACATACTTGCTTATCGTTTTCTTTTTGGCATTACATTGACACACAAAAAGAAGTATTTTGTCTTGTTTTTTTCCGGAATACTAATTGTACAATATATTGCACTTTATTTTGATTTAAACACAGATATTATTAATATTTTATATGGCATTTTAATACCTCTGTTTTTATTAGATGATAAGTATTCAAAGAAATTTGTACTATATCCAAGTGTATTAATAATAACTTCCATTATTACAATTGTTACATTTTATTTTATATGCGTGTTTACAAAGGAAAATCAGGTAATTGTTATGAATAATCCCGCATATACGTTATTATCAAACAGTACTTTTCCTATTGTTCTTTTATTTTTTGCATATTTTTTCAAAAAAAAGAAAAAACAAAATGGAATATTAATTGGATTTACAAATTTTCAATATATTTTATTAACTATAAGCCTGTTTTCCTGTATATGTATCATTGGTACAATACAGGGATTCTCGCATACGGGTGATATTCCCTTTCAATTAGTTAATTTATACGGTTTGTTTTTAGCATTACTTTGTATTTCTTTTATTATTATACTGGTATGCCTGTCAATATCCATTCGTGACAGAAAACGTCTTCAACATCAGAAGGAAATTGCAAATCTGCGTATGCAGAAACAAGAGCAGAAAATAAACCTGATTCGTCAAAGCGACAATGAGATACGCCGTTTTCGTCATGATATAAGAAAACATCTGTCTTTACTGCAGAACTATATTGATTCCGGTGATTTATCAGAAGCTAATGCTTATCTTACAAAAATAGGTACGAAATATGAACAAAGCAAACCTGCCGAGTATACAGGTATAATTGCCATTGATGCTATTATAGAGCATTATAAAATGCAGATGGATAATGCAGGCATAAGATTTGAGTGGTACAGTGGGGTAAATAAGAGAAGCAGTTCCATAGATATATTTGATATGTGTACTATATTTGATAATATTTTATCTAATGCTGTCGAGGCTTGTGAGAAGCTTGAAACGAATGCAGAAATATATTTAAGTATAGACGGATATAACACCAGATGGTGCATTATCGAGAAAAACCGTATCTGTGAGCCACTATGCTATGATGAACTGGGCAATCCTGTCACTACTAAGCCTGACATACAAAATCATGGATTTGGAAGTCAGAATATACGCGAGGTTGTAAAAAAATATAATGGAACCATCGAATATAAATCTGATTCCGAATGGTTTGAGATAATATTAATTATATAGACACTTATATATAGAAAAACCCACTCTTGTCATTATTACATCTGATAAGAGTGGATTTTCTTATATTAACATCTTATATCATTTGAAAACAATTGTTGCTTTATCTATAAGCTTTTTTCTATGACGCCTTGTCTGCTTTCTTTACAAGCTTTGTCTTCATGAAATGCCATAATGGACCTGTAATGCAAACTGATGAATATGCACCTACAAGAATACCTGCCATAAGTGTAACGGCAAATTCTTTAATAGACGCAACTCCCAGAATATAGAGTACAAGTACCATTATAAAAGTAGTAAGTGAGGTGTAAACTGTCCTCGTAAATGTCTGGTTGATACTTGTATTTACAATCTCTGCACAGCTTGTCTTCTTTGCATTCATAATACCCATATTCTCACGAATTCTATCGAAGATAATAATTGTTGCATTTATTGAATAACCGACTATTGTAAGCATACATGCAATACATGTATTACCAACTGAAAGTCTGAACAGAATATATATTACAAATACTACTGCCACATCATGGATAAGTGCAATAACTGCTCCGGCACCAAACTTAACATCGTGGAATCTGACTGCAATATAGAGAAGCATCAATATAGCAGCAAGTATAACTGCAAATAAAGCATCCTTTGACATCTCCTTGCTATTAGAAGCA
>JBJEMQ010000304.1:0-6486 GCA_051879755.1 Coprococcus sp.
ATGCTATACATGGATTTGGTGTTCTGCCATGTTTATATTCGTCTACGAAATAATCTATAACATAATCCTTAAACTCTTTTTTAAAATTCATAACATAGTATGGAATATCAAGCTGAGCCGCTACCCTTCTGGCGTCATCTACGGCAGACAGGCCACAGCAGCCGCCATTCTCACTAATCTTCTCCTGCGATTCATCCTGCCATATCTGCATAGTTACACCTATTACGTTATATCCCTGTTCTTTAAGCAGATATGCTGCAACGGATGAATCCACCCCCCCAGACATACCTACGCATACCGTCTTGTCCATATATCTCTCCATTATATTAAATATACTTACTTATAATTTGTTAAAACTACTTTATCATGTTATCACGACAATGGATGTTTTTCAATTCTATATAAACAGAAATAGTGGGGCATCCCCCACTATTTTTATCTGTACATATTCATTTCTAGTATTCTTCTTCAACAGCCTCCTCAGATATATCTGTTTTTGGTTTTTCAAGTCCCTCTATCTTTATACCATTTTTTTCTGCATAATCCCAGAGTGCTGCATGGATAGCCTCTTCTGCCAGAAGAGAACAGTGCACTTTGACAGGTGGCAATCCGTCAAGTGCCTCCATTACAGCTTTATTAGTAACTTCAAGCGCCTCATATATGCTCTTACCCTTTACCAGCTCCGTTGCCATTGAACTTGTTGCAACGGCTGCTCCACATCCAAAAGTTTTAAATTTCACATCCCGTATAATCTGATTTTCGTCTATGTCGAAATATATACGCATTATATCTCCACACTTTGCATTACCTACAGTTCCTACACCACTGGCATTTTCTATCTCTCCCACATTTCGTGGATTCTGAAAGTGATCCATTACCTTTTCACTATACATATTTTTTCTCCTTTTCATCTGCTCTTAATCTGTATTTTCAAAACTCATCTGCATTCTTGCTACGAAATACGCTTAAGTTTTGTCATTTTACATCTTCCCATTAATTCTCCGGATTATTTATTCTTCTTTACAAAATCCTCATATAATGGAGACATATTTCGTAAGTTCTCAATAATACGCTTTACATTATCAGCCACATAATCTATCTCCTCTTTTGTATTCTCATATCCAAGTGTCAACCTGAGTGAGCCGTGAGCTATCTCATGAGGAAGTCCTATTGCAAGAAGGACATGTGACGGGTCAAGAGAACCTGACGTGCAAGCTGAACCACTTGATGCACATATTCCTGCCATATCCAGCATAATAAGTATCGATTCACCTTCTACAAACTGAAAGCTGACATTCACATTGTTCGGAAGTCTCTTTGTCTCATGACCATTTAATCTTGTATAAGGTATCTCGTTTGTCAGACGCTTTATAAGATAATCCCTAAGCTCTGTTTCCTTATTTATTCTTTCCTCCATAGTAGCCAAAGCAAGTTCTGTTGCCTTACCAAGTCCTACTATTCCGGGAACATTCTCTGTACCTGCCCTTCTGCCACGTTCCTGCTGTCCTCCGTGAATAAAGCTCTTCAATCGAAGTCCCTTTCTTATATAAAGGAATCCTATTCCCTTTGGGCCATTCAGTTTATGTCCACTGGCACTTAACATATCTATATTCATTTCGTCTACATCAATCGGTACCTGTCCAAATGCCTGTACAGCGTCAGTATGGAATAATACACCATGAGCATGAGCTATCCTTCCAATCTCTGCCACAGGTTCAATAGTTCCGATTTCATTATTTGCAAACATTATTGATATAAGTATAGTATCGTCTCTTATAGCCTTCTCAAGCTCATCCAATTTTATAAGTCCCTTTTCATCTACATCAAGATATGTTACCTCATAACCTTGTGTTTCCAGATATTCGCATGTATGAAGAATTGCATGATGCTCAATTTTTGAGGTTATTATATGTCTGCCCTTATTCTTATATGCATCTGCCGTAGCTTTAAGCGCCCAGTTATCAGATTCTGAGCCACCACCTGTAAAATATATCTCTTCTGACTTTGCACCAAGAGCATTTGCAATTATGTCTCTTGCATGATTTATGATATCTTTATTTTTTGATGCAAAACCATATATACTTGATGGATTTCCGAATTTTTCAGTAAAATACGGCAGCATCTCCTCTACTACCTCCGGTCTTGCTGCAGTAGTTGCAGCGTGGTCCAAATAAATTAACTTATCCATATTCTTCCTTCTTTCTATTAACATTTATTTCCTATCATTTCACTAGGATTAATACTTCTAAATAATTCCGAGTGGTTTACTCGGATATATTTTAGGTATAACACAAATAAAGGAGAATGTCAACTGATTTTAATCTATTAATATCAGTATATTCATTCTCCTTTTATGTGTGTATTAATAATATTATAGTTTAAACAAAACCTAAACCATACCTACAGACTTACCATAGAACGCTTCTTTCATATACATGACACGTTAAAAAAAGCCCCACACAACTTAAATCATCAAGCTGTGTGGGGCTTTGTATTATACATTATCAGATTTATTTATCTTACTTATTTGCAAGTTCTGCTTTGATAGCTGCTGTAAGTGCAGGAACGATCTTATTCAAATCTCCTACTACACCGTAATCTGCTACATCAAATATTGGAGCATCTTCATCCTTGTTGATTGCAACAATGATGTCTGACTCTTCCATACCTGCAACGTGCTGTATTGCACCTGAAATACCAATTGCAAAATAAAGCTGTGGACGAACAGTCTTACCTGTCTGACCAACCTGAAGTTCCTTTGGCTTCCAGCCTGAATCAACAACTGCACGTGAACATGATACCTGTCCGCCAAGAACCTCTGCAAGCTCCTCAAGGATTTTGAAGTTTTCAGCTGAGCCAACGCCACGGCCACCTGAAACAAGAACCTTAGCATCCATAATATCCTTGATATCTGAAACAGCCTTAGCTATCTCAAGGATTTCAACATATTTATTATTTGGAGTAAATCCAGGATTATACTCAATAACTTCAGCCTTAGCACCCTCAACCTTATCAAGCTTCTGCATAACACCAGGACGAACTGTTGCCATCTGTGGACGGTTATCCGGACATGCGATTGTAGCTATTGTATTACCACCGAATGCAGGACGTGTCATAAGAAGCTGATTGTGCTTCTGCTCCTGATTTGGAAGTGCAACAAGAGGGAAATCTCCTATCTCAAGAGATGTACAGTCTGCTGTAAGACCTGTTGCTACTCTTGCTGAAACTGTAGGACCAAGGTCTCTACCGATTGCTGTAGCACCAACCAACATAATGTCAGGCTTGTACTCATTGATAACTGAAGCAAGAGCATGAGCATATGGCTCTGTTCTGTAATCCTTAAGCTCAGGATCATCTACAACGATAACCTTATCTGCACCGTATGCTGCGAGTTCATCTACGAGACCCTTTACACCTGAACCAAGTAAAACTGCAGTAACATCTGTATCAAGCTTCTCTGCGAGTCTCTTTCCTTCACCTATTAACTCAAAAGAAATACCACTTAACTTATTGTCTACCTGCTGTGCGAAGACAAATACGCCTTTATATTCTTCTAAACCCATTTTATTCACCACTTTTCCTTTATATTATATTACATGCTTATCTTTTAACTTGCCAACAATATAGCTTACAGCATCATCCGGAGAATCAGGAACAACCTTTTCGCCTGCTCCCTTTCTAACCTTATCTGAAGCCTTTGCAATCTTTGTAGGAGAACCCTTAAGACCAAGGTTGCTGTCATCTACATCAACAAGATTTGCTCTGCCCCATACTGTAAGTTCTGCATTAACTGCATCAAAAATTCCACCAGGAGTCATATATCTTGGCTCGTTTAATTCTGAAAGCGCTGTAATAAGACATGGCATCTGAGCCTTAAGCATATGATAACCATCATCATACTGACGCTTAACAATAACTGAATTATCTTCAATCTTAATCTCCTGTGCATATGAAATTACAGGAATTCCAAGATGCTCGGCAATCTGTGGTCCAACCTGTGCTGTATCACCATCAATAGCCTGACGTCCTGTGATAATAATATCATACTCAAGATTTCTGATAGCACCTGCTATTGTTGTAGATGTTGCCCATGTATCAGCTCCACCTAACACTCTGTCTGTTACCAAAATACCCTTATCAGCTCCCATAGCAATAGCTTCACGAAGAACATCTTCAGCCTTTGGAAGACCCATTGTAAGTACAGTAACTTCAGCACCATACTGATCCTTTAATCTAAGTGCTGCCTCAAGACCAGCCTTATCATCAGGGTTCATAATTGTAAGCATTGCTGCTCTATTTAATGTACCATCCGGGTTGAACTGAACGCCACCCTTTGTATCAGGTACCTGCTTTATACAAACTATAACCTTCACGTTAAGTACCTCCTATTATTTTAATAAGTTTGCAGAGATTACCATACGCTGAACTTCTGATGTTCCCTCGTAAATCTCTGTAATCTTAGCATCACGCATCATACGCTCTACATCATATTCCTTGATGTAACCGTAACCACCATGTAACTGAACACATTTTGTAGTAACTTCCATAGCTACCTCAGCAGCATAAAGCTTTGCCATAGCTGCTTCAACTGAATATGAAGTTTTATGGTCAATCTGATACTGAGCCTTTGTCATAGCTGCCTTATATACAAGTAATTTAGCAGCTTCAACCTTAGTTGCAAGGTCAGCTAATACAAACTGTGTATTCTGGAACTGAGCAATTGAACGACCAAACTGCTTTCTTTCCTTTACATAGTTAATTGTTGTTTCAAGAGCACCTTCTGCAATACCAAGTGCCTGGGCAGCAATACCGATACGTCCACCATCAAGTGTATGCATTGCAATACCAAAGCCCTTACCCTTCTGTCCAAGAAGAGCATCCTTAGGTATACGGCAGTCTGTGAAGATAAGCTCATATGTTGATGAAGCACAGATACCCATCTTGTTTTCCTTTGTACCAAATGTAAATCCAGGAGTACCCTTATCAACTATAAATGCAGAAATCTCTTTCTGTTTTCTGCCACGCTTCTCAACAACGCCTGTTACAGCGATAATAATATATACATCTGCTTCCTTACCATTTGTAATAAAGCACTTTGAACCATTAAGTACCCACTCATCTCCATCCAGAACAGCCTTTGTCTGCTGTCCCTGAGCATCTGTACCAGCACCTGGCTCAGTAAGACCAAATGCACCAAGCTTCTTACCTGAAGCAAGGTCAGGAAGGTACTTTGCCTTCTGCTCCGGAGTACCATATGTCTGGATAGGGTCTACACAAAGTGATGTATGTGCAGATACGATAACACCTGTAGTACCACATACCTTAGAAAGTTCCTCAACACACATTACATATGTAAGAGGGTCACATCCCTGTCCGCCATCTTCCTTGGCAACAGGAATTCCAAGGAAACCATACTTAGCCATCTTATCAACTGTCTCTCTAGGGAATCTGTGATTTTCATCAATTTCCTGTGCAAGAGGCTTTACTTCATTCTGCGCAAATTCTCTGAATAAGTTCTGCGCCATTTCATACTTCTTGTCTAAAGCGAAATTCATTCTAATTCTTCCTCCATAAAAATCTTTTATATCTTAATTATAATTACTTGCTGTAATCATAGAAGCCTTTACCTGTCTTACGACCAAGCTTACCTGCACGAACCATCTTCTTAAGAAGTGGATTTGGACGATACTTAGGATCACCTGTCTCCTCGTAAAGAACATTCATAATTGCAAGAACAATATCAAGACCAATTAAGTCACCAAGTGCAAGAGGTCCCATTGGATGATTTGCACCAAGCTTCATGGCTGTATCAATACCTTCAACTGATGCAACGCCATCAGCATAGATACCAATTGCTTCATTAATCATAGGAATAAGAATTCTGTTTACAACGAAACCAGGAGCTTCATTAACCTGAACAGGCTCCTTACCAATCTCAACTGAAATCTTCTTGATTGTCTCAACAAGCTCTTCCGGTGTATTTTCTCCGGCGATAACTTCAACAAGCTTCATTCTGTCAGCAGGATTGAAGAAATGCATACCAATAATTGGTCTGTCAAGACCTGCACCAATCTCTGTAATAGAAAGTGAAGATGTATTTGTAGCAAACATACACTCCGGCTTAACAATAGACATAAGCTCCTTAAATGTTGCTTTCTTTATATCCATGCTCTCCGGAGCAACCTCGATAACAAGGTCACAATCTGTACAGATATCTTTTAAACCGGTCTTAATCTTACCAAGAATCTCTGCACCCTTCTCAGCAGTAATCTTTTCCTTTCCAACAAGGAAATTGATGTTCTTTTCAATCTTTGCCTTACCACCATCAGCAAACTCCTGCTTAATGTCACAAAGACGAACCTCATAACCATCTGTCATAGCAAATGCCTGTGCAATACCGGAACCCATTGTTCCTGCGCCAATAACGCCTACTACCATTTTTTAATCCTCCTAAAATGTTCTTAAATATATTAGTATAACTATTCA
>JBJEMQ010000305.1:0-6467 GCA_051879755.1 Coprococcus sp.
GTCCGTTTTTTCAATAAGTGTAATGGCGTTTTCATTTATACCAAGCTCTTTAAGAGAGTCTCTTATTGTATTTACAAGTGCAATATTTGAATTTATACAATCGCTTCCACCGCGCAGAATAACAGCATTACCTGTCTTGAAGGTAAGGGCAAATGCATCTACTGTAACATTTGGACGTGATTCATATATAATGCCTATTACGCCCATTGGGACGCGCTGCTGGCCTATCATAAGTCCGTTTGGTCTTTTTTTCATACTGATTACTTCACCAATAGGGTCTTCAAGCTGCACTACCTGTCTTATCCCTTCTGCCATTCCCAAAAATCTGTCGGAGGTGAGTGTGAGTCTGTCAAGCAATGCTTCAGTCATACCATTTGCTTTAGCATTCTCTATATCAATTTTATTTGCCTTTATAATATTTTCCTGGTTTTTAAGCAAATCCTCTGCCACCTTGAGCAAAGCATCATTTTTAAGCTGCTGGCTGCATTTTGCCATATATCTGCTGGCAATCTTTGCTTTTTGTCCTATTTCTTCCAAATACATTGTTTTTGCCTCCTTTTTCTAATATTAATTTAATATGTTTTTTCTTCTGTTATAAGCATATCCGGCTTTATGTCATGGGTTTCTGAAGGTATTGTATCAACTATCTGACATTCAAAACAAATGGCGCATGAGGCCAGCTGCTTATGTTTGGCCATATATCTGTCATAAAAACCTCCGCCATAACCAAGTCTGTTACGATATCTGTCAAATGCTACTCCGGGCATAATAATAAGGCCCTCTTCTATATATGATATATTATCTGATACCGGTTCAAATATGCCGAAGCTGCCTTTTGTCAGTTCATCATATGAATTTATCTGAATAAAGTCCATATTTTTGCCATATACTTTTGGGCAATAAACATTCTTACCATCTGACAAAGCCTTATAGAATATACCTGTTGTATCTACTTCATTATTAGCGGAAATGTAGATTAGTATATTACTATTTTGTTTGTATACTTCGGTAGATATCAGATTATCAGTTATTATCTGTGACTTCTCATTTCTTTCTTCGGCTGTAAGGTTATTTCTGGCACTCTTTGAGCACCGCCGTATATCAGATTTCTTATAGTTCATATAATAGTATCCCTTTTGTTTTTTTGCCTTTATCTTATGACTTGAGTCATGGGTATTCTGCGTCAAATCACAAATTATACTTTTCTTGTCTTATCTTTTGTTTCCAGCTTTGTTATGGAACCATCTGGTTCTTTTATATCTATATTATTGAGCATGCTTCTCAGGTTATTCTTAATTGCAAATATATATTCCTGACAAAGCTGCTGCTGCTCTTCCTTTTCTTCTTCTGTAAGTCCCTGCTCTTTTGATTTATGATACAATTCATTTATTCGTTGTATCTGCTTATCATTCATATTAACCTCCGATTATTCAAGATATTCTTTTTCAAGAATAAATTTAACTATATCAAAATCTTTGTCCTTGTAAGCTGTAAATAATGTTCCTATTTCTTCGCCTGCAAGAACCTTATTAATGTTATCGATATTTTCTCCTGATATTATAACCATATCAGAACCGGCATTTGTTGCTATTCGGGCGGCCGCAATTTTAGTTGCCATACCACCTGTACCTACATTTGTAGCAGTATCCTTGGCCATGCTCTTTATGTTTTCATCAATTTTATCAACTGTATGTATAAGTTTTGCATCACTGTTATTTCTTGGATCATCTGTATAAAGTCCATCAATATCCGTAAGAAGAATAAGCAGATCTGCTTCTGTCAGTGATGCTACAATGGCTGATAATGTATCATTGTCACCAAATGATACCCATGTTTCTACTTCATCAACAGCAACTGTATCATTTTCATTTACAATCGGTATAACACCAAGCTGCAGCAGTTCACTGAATGTATTTATTGCATTCCTTCTTCGCTCATCTGAAGAAATTACATCAAATGTAAGAAGCACCTGAGCAGCGGTTGTATGATATTCGTAGAAAAGCTTCTGATAAATCATCATCAACTGTCCCTGACCTACTGCTGCACATGCCTGTTTAAGTGATGTAGTTTTTGGTTTTCTTTGAAGTCCAAGAGACTGCATACCTACACTTATAGCTCCGGAAGATACAAGAATTACATCCTTATCCTGATTTTTTAAATCGCATATTATTCTGACCAGCTTTTCGAGCTTCGCATAGTCAAGTCCGCCTGTTTCTTCATGAATAAGAGATGAAGAACCGATTTTTATAACTATTTTCTTTTTGTTTTTTAAATATCCTCTGTTTATCATAATAAATTCCTTTATGTGTTGTATTATGTCAAATTTTTCAGTTTTGCATATTGGCATATTTTGATATAACTGCTTCAGCTACTTTTATTCCATCTACAGCAGCTGAGGTTATTCCACCTGCATAGCCTGCACCTTCTCCACATGGGTATATCGCAGTTCCATTACTTGTAAAATCATCCAGTCTGTCCATTCTTACAGGCGAAGAAGTTCTTGCTTCTATTCCGCTTAAAACGGCATCATATGCCGCATATCCCGGTAATTTTTTATCAAATGACAAAACTCCCTCTATTATAGCATTATTTATATACTCTGGCAAACAGCTTTTAAGACTTGTAAGCTTATATTTTCCCTTTATCTGTGGGAGTACTGAGCCAAGCTTAGAGGATGATATATTATTCATATAGTCACCCAAAAGCTGCACAGGTATCATACCTTCTCCTGCTTTATATGCTGCTTCTTCATATTTCTGTTGAATATACATACCGGCCAGTGGATGTTCAGAACCAAAATCATCAGGTGTTATATTGACAACTATGGCGCTATTAGCATTTATACCATCACGTCCGCTATAGCTCATACCATTTACACATAGTCTGTTATTTTCTGAAGATGCATTAACTACATACCCTCCGGGACACATACAGAATGAATAAACGGAACGACCGTTTTGGCAAGTATATGTTAATTTATAGTCTGCAGCAGGAAGATATTTATCATATATAGGATTGTCACCATATTTCATTTTATTTATCATTTCCTGCCTGTGTTCTATTCTAAGCCCCATTGCAAAAGGCTTCTGACTAAGGCAAAATCCTTTGTTATAAAGCATTGTAAATGTATCTCTGGCGCTGTGACCTATAGCAAGAATAAGTGCATTTGTAAGCATGTCAAATCTGCCTGTTTCATTTTCAATATATACGCGGACAGTATCTTCACTTACATTTTCATAATCTGCAAATTTTGAATTGAAATGTACAGTTCCTCCAAGACGGATTATTTCCTTCCTGATATTTCGTACAATATCCTTTAAAACGTCTGTACCTAAATGCGGTTTATTCGTATACAGTATACTTTCATCTGCACCATATTCCACAAAGGTCTCAAGCACAGCTGTGCGTCTTCCTGATTTATCTTTAATTACAGTGTTTAATTTACCGTCCGAGAATGTACCGGCACCGCCTTCTCCAAACTGTACATTACATTCTTTATTCAAAGCAGAATTTCCGTCCCAGAATGCTTCTACCTGTTTTGTACGTGCGTCAACATCCATGCCTCGTTCAAATATTACAGGTTTATATCCGGCTTTTGCAAGAAAAAGTCCTGCAAATAATCCCGCAGGTCCCATACCAATTATTACAGGTGGATAATTCATTTTCTTCAATCCGCTTTGAGGAAACTTATATTTTTCTTTGGTTGTTAACATAATATTATTACTGTGAACTTTGGCAGCAGCTGATTTTTCGTTATCGAGAAAAACGTCAACTGAAATTATGTACTTAACTTCATTACGCTTTCTGTCATCTATGGAAACCTTCGCTAATTTATATTCAGGTGCTTTTTTTAGTTTTAATACCTTTCGTATATATGAGGCTAATTGTTCCTCCCTATAATCTACAGGCATTTTAATATTATTTATTCGAATCATAATTTACTCCGTTTCCTGCTTTCATACCCGTTATAATAGCCCACATTATGTTATATCCTCCGCACTTACCTGTTACATCTAGATACTCTCCTATAACAAAAAGACCTTTATGTCCATATACTTCGCAATTTATGGGACTAATACATGTTGTATCGATGCCGCCTGAAGTTACCTGTGCCTCTTCAAAACTGCCACATTCCTTTATATGGAATTCCATATTTTTAATTTCATGTGATAGCCTGTGTATATCACCATCATCCAATTCTGACATTTTATTTTTTCCTATTCTGCATTTACCGAGTATGTATTCTGCCAGTTTTTCATTAATCAGACCATTTAAAACGCCCTGAATTTTCCTATCCGGGCATGTACTTCTGGCAGAAGTAAGAAAATCAATTATATTATTTTCAGATTTATCCGGCAATAAAGAAATATTTATTTTTAGCCGTATATTATCTGCTATTAATCTTCCTGCATTGCAGCTTAAATTAAATATCATGATACCGGACAGTCCGTCTGACGTAAATTGAAGCTCACCATTTTCTTTTGCATATTCAATATCATTTGTATACATAACAGCTGTTGCCTTTACTCTTACACCTGAAAGTAAACTTATGTCCTCTATAGTAGATAATTTGCAGAGTGCAGGATAAGGTTTGTACATTTTAAGGTCAAGATTTGCTTTGCCATTATATATGTCAGATGTACCGCCAAGCTTTGGTGATGCTGCGCCACCGGGGGCGAGAATAAGATTTCTTGCGATATAATTATTTGTATCTGTTACAATATTATAAAGGCCGTTATTGCAGTTAGCAGAAATATATTCTTCCTTCAGATGTATTATGACATTTAAGTCTTTTAGCTTATCCGTCATTGCCCATACAACTGAAGATGCCTGCATAGAAGAAGGATACATATATCCGTCCTTATTAGTAGTATCTACGCCTAATTCCCGCATAAAGTCGCATACCTGATGGCAGCTGTCCATATCAATAATCTCATATGGAAAAAATTCCTGATTACTGTCATAACATGATAAATCAAGAACAGAATTTGCAAGGTTGCATTTTCCGTTTCCTGTCGCATATAGCTTTCTTCCAAGCTTTTTATTCTTTTCTATCAGTAAAACAGACGAATCTGATTTATTAAGTTTTTTTGCAGCATATATTGCGGCTGTCATTCCGGCCGCACCACCACCAACTATTAAAACATCATATATCATATATTTCTCCAATCCGGGAACATTACTACGTTCTTGCCAAAGTACTTTGTATTCTATCATTAACTTGAGTATGATTCAAGAAATGTAAATAAATCTTTTATTTCTTTAAAATAAATCCCCTTTGTCACATAATTTCTTGTCTCATCATCAAGACCACTTAAAACTATACCTGTATATTCGTACAGACTTCCATGTTTATTAAATATTGCTACATGATTGTCATATGCCTTAATATAATATTCGTATGAATATGTGTCCTGTTCAGGCTTTCCAATAACATAGCTTATTTGCCCCTCTTTATTTATGCCATGTTTATTAATTGTTCCTGTTTCTATACTTTTATTCTCATCCTCATATTCTCTGTATTCCCTGTATGACACTTTGTCATCAGAATTTTTTCCTGAATATTTATATATAAGATTTGTACCATAATATGAAAATACAGCAAGCAAAAAACAGGCAAATAATAGTATATATATTTTTTTCATAACATCCCTCCTGATATTAGAAGTATTTGTTGTTATGATATATATATGCAAAAAATAAACTGGTAAATTATGAAGTACATAATATACCAGTTTAAAAGTGAGACTGATTGTTGCAGTCCTATTTACAGTTAATTAAATGTTACACCTGTTTTATTGTCGGTTTCAAATACATTTACATATGTCTTACCGGGATTAAGCTTAAGTTCTTCACCATCTGAAGTAAAATATTTTGTCTGGCTACTGTCTGAAGATTTCTCCCATGTAATTTGAATGGCAATACCATCTGAGATATAGTATCCGTCTCCTTTTCCAACAAGATCTATAAGCTGTCTGTCATGGTCATCTATACTTGTATAATGAGCAAACTGAATAATAATATTCTTGAATTTTAACTGCTCATCATTAAGCTCATCTACCTGGGCAGCACCATATTGGAAACGATAGTATAGACTTTCTTTCTCATTATATTCAAAATATGGCTGCGTATAATTACTTATAGCAAGATTGACTTTGGCAGCAGTTTCTCCGCCTGTTGGTTTTGTATCTTTTTCGTTGAAAATGAATTTACTCTTAAAGTTTTTATCATGCTCTGTATCGCACTTTATATAATCTATACCTGCTTTTATCATATCAGCTGTTGTATATACATCATGTGGTGCTATTTTATCCGGATTTCTGTAAAATGCAACACTTCCTTCAGCACTAAGACCACTTATATGGTCTATACCTGTTTTATCCAGCTCTTCCTGTCCCTGAGGTGACTGACCATAATGCATATATATTGCATCAAATTCATTTGAAACAGTTACATAATATGGCCTG
>JBJEMQ010000306.1:0-6464 GCA_051879755.1 Coprococcus sp.
CCTAATTATTAAAAATCCTCATATGCCACGCTTCCGTCAGAATAAGTTATAATCCAATATCCATGACCTGAACCATCACAATCATATACCTGTTCTCTCGATATCACAGAAGGTCCGTTCGCAACAGGCTGTTGAACTTCTTTTCTTTTTGTTCCATACAGAATAATCTCATCAACGGGCTCTTTTATTACTACTTCATTTACCTTTTTTCTGCTCTCTTCAGAATTATCCACATATGTGATTTCATATGTGATTTCTTTTTCTCCGTTTACGCCCTCCTGCTTCAATGATGATTCTCCCTGATAAATTGAATCTGAGTATTCAGTCTTTGTGTCATATGCAATCTCTTCCTTCTCAGTAATAGTTTTCACATCCACACGTTCTATAACAATATTATCATTTTCTGAAAGCACATCATCTGATTTCATATTTATTCTATCTTCGCTTCCAAGCTTAATATCACATTCTGAAAGTAGTTCACTTACATTTTTAGCAGATGTAACAAGCTGTTTTTCCTTGCCATCAACTATAAGCTTCACCGGTATTCTATGTATATACTCTATTGTAAGTCCGTCTGTAAGATACATACCTGTCTCATGGTTTATAATATCATACTCACCAATGGTTATTCCTGCTTTCTTCAGAGCATCTTCAACTGTTCCCCCGGTAAACTCCAGGTTCACTATGTTACCATCACTATTTTTTATCTCCACCATGCAATTTCTTTCAATAGTGATTACTGAACCATCTTCCGAAATATTTGTATCATATGATGGAGTTACAATATCCTTATCATTAACTGTAATCTCTGCCTCTGAAAGTATCTCCTCTACAGTTTCACCATTTGATATCGAAACAATGGTTGTTGTATATCCGTCTTTAATTGATATTTTCATAGATTTGTCACCACATGCACAAAGAAGCATCACCGGCATCACACATATGACAATTCTTATTAAATTCTTCATAATGCGAACAAACCTCCTGTTTTTTGTTTCTCTAATCTAAATACTATATACATTATCATGCTTATTGTAATGTCTTCATATCAAATCTCTCATTGCACTCAAACAAAATATCATTTTTATTTGCCACATACACTGTTATATCGAGATTCTCACCTTCGATTTTATCTTTGCCCAGATAAACCAGATAACCATTATCCCCTTTTTCATCAGATATGGTAAATGCTTCATATAAAACACTCTTATTATTGTTTTCAATCTCTACATATATGAGAGAATCTCTTTCAGGCAATTCATTATCTATAGTACCTGATATTTCTATAAAAGAAGAATTTGCATCTGCTGTTTTAATACAGATATCATGTGTTGCATCTTCATTAACATCATTATTTGCACCATCCGGCAAATCAGAAAGCTCAATTTCTTCTGCTGTAGGATTTTCAAATACTGCAGGTCTGGAAGCAAATTCCTCAATATTACGCTCTACCTTTTCCACTACAACTGTGTCAGGCTTATATTCACTCATGTAGCTTTCAATATTATAAGGTACTGCTTTGGAGTAAAAGCATTTTTCAAATTCATCTGACATAAATGGAATAAGAGTATTTCCAAACGAATCTCTAAACATCAGCAATGTTCCGTTTTTTTCCGTATTCATTGTTTCAACATGACTATCTTCTACATTGTCACTACCTACATATGTAAAGCTTTTATCATACTGATATTCAACATTCCATTCAGGTCTACTTGTTACCGGATATATCATGCGGTTTAAGTCACCGATATAGTCCTTTGTCCGTACTGCATTAACTGTCTCGTAACGTTCATGCGGTTGTTCAAGTGCATCCATAATTGAGTTATATGCAAGAAGGGCACCCTCGTTATTCCAGTGAGAGTCACGCTTTAGATAAAGAACTTTATCTGATGCCCGAAACTTCTCAAATAAATCCACATAATTTACTTCCTGTTTTTTCAGCTCAGCAGTTACATACTGTATATTCTCTGTCTCACCTGCATTATAGCTACAGTAATATGGCATATTTTCACCGTACAGGCTGTTCTTATTTGGTGCAATAGTCAGTAAAAACTTTGCTCCATTTTGCTCCACATAATTCTGCATAAGTTTCATATTATGAACCGCATTAAATACCCCTCGACTGCTGAGTCCGTTTCTCGACAGATAATTATCAAGTGTTGATGCATAATACAACCATCCATCATCGCCCACTATCACACTTTTTACATTTGAAGTTTTAAATATACCTGCCTGTATATTTGAATCTGCATCTACCATATAATTTCTAAATGCAAATCTGTCCTCAAAATATATTCCAAGTTGAGACAAATACTCTATATTTATTTTGCCATCAGTAACAATATCCGGCATTTCGGCTAAGGTTTTATTCTCTGTTGTTTTATCTGTTTTAAAGAAAATCATTCCGGCAAAAGGAAGCAGCATAATCATCAAACAGATAATAACATATACAAGCTTACATGTTTTCTTCATATGAACCTCCTGCTAAAATCTAAAATAAATAAATGGATTATATGTATTTCCTGAAAGTCTTAGCATGCACCATATAAGAAGCACCATGGATGCGGCATACAACACTGCCGATTCGATAGTTTTCTCCTTCTTTTTGCCTAAAGAAACCCTTCTGTCAGTTATTCTCTTTACCAACATTGGTATTGGTGCTGCAAAAAGAATACCAACAATAAGCATAGTAATAAAATATGGCGTCATCATCTGCAACATAATACTTATACTTCCTGCCGACATATCTCCTGTTCCAAACATTCTTCCTATCATATTAAGAGCCTGTGACATGCTGTCTGCCCTGAATATAACAAATCCTATACATACAACAAGCAAAGAATAAATGTGTCCCAGTACCTTCGGCAGTTTTTTAAGCTTTGGTATATAATCCTCAAGCAGCAGAAAGAATCCATGATAAAGTCCCCATACCACAAATGTCCAGCTTGCCCCATGCCATAAACCGGTTGTAAAAAATACAATTATTTTATTGAGGTTTGTACGCATCCTGCCTTTTCTGTTTCCGCCAAGTGGTATATAGAGATATTCTTTAAACCATGTGGACAGTGAAATATGCCATCTGTGCCAGAATTCCTTTATACTTAAAGAAGCATACGGATACACGAAGTTCTCTGCAAATTTAAAACCAAACATCTGTCCAAGCCCTATCGCCATATCGCTGTAGCCACTGAAATCATAATATATCTGAAGCATATATGTTATAGCCGCTATCCATGCACTTATAATATTTATATGCGACATATCTGTACTAAACAGAATATCTGCAGCCTCACCTACTGTATTTGCTATCAATACCTTTTTTGCAAGTCCTATTATAAAACGTCGCATTCCAAATGCTATCATTTCAACATTTTGTTCTCTATCAGACAAAGCCTTGCTTATATCATGATATTTTATAATTGGTCCTGCAATAAGCTGTGGGAAGAATGATATATAAAGCAATAATTTCCAAAAGCTTTTCTGAACTTCTACATCCCCACGATATACATCTATAACATATGATAATGCCTGAAATGTAAAAAAAGATATTCCGATAGGAAGTGATATCTGCGGTATAGGTATATTCACAGATATAATATTATTTATAGACATTATAATAAATGATGTATATTTAAATACTCCCAGCACGCCAAGATTCAATATAATCGCTGCTATAAGAAAAATCTTTTTGTGTTTTCCTCTATCTATAAGTCTCGCCAGGATATAATTGAAAATTACGCTGCCTATCATTAAAAATATATAAACAGGCTCACCATACGCATAGAATAAAAGGCTTGCCACGATTAGCAAGCCATTTTTTATTCTAACAGATGGCAAAATACTATATAGTATTAAAACAACAGGCAGAAAAATACATACAAATTCTAATGAACTAAATATCATTTCCAGATTACCTTTCCATCAGTAGCATACAATCTGTAACGGTAGTGAATTTCTTTCTGACCTCCCGGATAGAAATTCTGTATATGAACATTGTAGTAATCCCTCATATTCGGTGCAAGGCGATTCATACATACATCATAAACCATCCATTCATCATCTATCAGAAGTTCAGTCCAGCCATGTGGTGTAAGACATCCGTACAGAGTACTTAATGTTTTTCCACATGTTACTCTGGCATCATATCCCAGTACTGTAGCAATGCATGCAAATGCCGATGCATATCTGTAGCAGTTTCCGCCTTTATTAGTAAGCATATCTATACATAATCCTGAAAATACATTAGGGTCATTTACCGCATTATGTCCACTTATATATACATAGTTATCTGACATATACCAAAAGCATTCATATAATTTCTTCTCTCTTGTCCATTCTGCTCTTGTATGTTTTACAACAAAATCAACAGCAAGCTGGATTTCCTTTGAAAGGACCTTTTTACCGGTTTCATCAACATAGACATATCCATGTGCGTCATCACCTACTATGGTCCTTCTTTGCATAACACCATTTTTATCAAAATAATATGTGTTACCGTCTACCTCTTTCCATTCATTTCTTATTTTTACCCATTTCTTTGTACTAGAATTGAATTTGTAGTATTTCTCATCATTCTTTTTACCTTCAAACTTGATGGTAACATAACCGCCGCCGGCAATATAATACTTCTGGGTATCGCTTACTTTTACCCAGCCCTTTGTTTTATCTAACTTTCCTTTTGAATTAACATAGTAATATTTTCCATTGCTCATAAGATAAATGCCTTTTGGTGCCAGTGACATTTTCTTATTTTTACATAAATAAAGCTGTTTTGTTGAATGCTTATACATTCTGGTAGAAAGCCCTGATTTATTGAAATAATATGAAACTTTTCCTACTTTCTTCCAGCAGTTTGTAACTTTTACAAACTTTTTACTGTTTTTATCATATGTATAGTATCTTCTGACATCTCCTGACTTTGTAATTTTTGCAGAAACATATCCATTAGATGTTACATATGCCTGATTGCCACCGGATAACTTATGCCAGCCTCTTGACGTACTCTTTTGTCCGTTACTATATACATACCATTTTCCTGATGTTTTATCATATACCAGACCATTCTTTACAGACGTAGTCTGTATCTCCGTAGTTTGCTTTGAACTATCTGCAGTATCTTCTGCAGCTTTAACTGTTAAACCGCTGTTCATACAAATCATCATGGAAAAACATACCATTGCGGCTACTATTATTAACCTTATCAGATGCAATGCATCTATTGTACTTTTCTTATATTCTCTCATCTTTCGCTCCTCAATATAATTATTTCTTTACACGTACTGATTTAACTGTGCTGTTTGTGCCTATAAGCTTCTGGTTTCCTTTCTTATGGACAGCAGCTACTCTTACATAATATTTCTTTCCTGCCCTAAGCCTTGTTATTGTCTTATTAGTAATCGTATTCTTCTTAATCCATACAGTTTTTACATTTTTCTTGAATTTCTTATCTGTTGAATACTGTATGCGGTAGCCTGTGGCTTTTGTATCCTTCTTCCACTTGACCGTCAAGGTCTTTGACTTTGAAGATTTAAGAGAAGTTATCTTCTCCTTTTTAGGCTTTACAGTTATCGTAACCGTCTTACTTGCTGAATTATATTTCTCGGTCTTTGATGCAGTAATCGTTATCTTTGCTTTACCGCAGCCCCTTATGGTAACCTTACCATTCTTATCTATTCTTGCTACCTTTGTATTGCTGCTCTTATATGTGAGCTTACTATTACCATCTGTCTTTGCTCCAAGAGAAAATGCTTTTGCTCCATATGATTTTGTTATGTTCTTTGCTGTGATAGTCTGAGCCTTTAATGCCGGCTGAACCGTCTTTACTTCTCCATTTGTGTTTACTGTTCCGGCATAGCTGTACAGATTAGAAGATGAAAGATTCAGATACAAAGCGGGCAACACGGCTTCACTACTGAAGCCTTTATAACTATCACGATCGACAATTCCGGCAGCAGACACATACATCCCGTTATTAGAATATCTACCCGGCGACCGCAGCAACCACGAACTATTGTCAGGATATTCTTTATAAATATTCCAATAATTTCCCATGGCTTTGGCATATGTACTGGCCTGTATTCTTCTAGCTTTATCATCCATGTCTGGATCAGATAAAAATCCATATGTTGGATTTAAAATATCATCATAGGATAGCAGGAATACCTTATCCGTTGTATCATTTCCACCTGTGGTTCCATGCTCCGGATTATCATTATTCTGAAGCGTCTTTGTTTTAATTGCGTTTTTTTCCTGTACATTAAATGCCTTACTGACAAAGCTGTTTTTCTCGCTTCCATAGCCATTTAACCAGCTCCTGAGTGTACATGTCTCCCAAGTTACATCTTTCAAATCTTTATTATACCTCTGAGTATCTAGTACTTTATCTGCCAGAAGCAGTGCCTCACTTCCGCTTACAGATAATACCTTCCACTTGATTGGCTGATACTTGAAGTAATGATATGTGC
>JBJEMQ010000307.1:0-6442 GCA_051879755.1 Coprococcus sp.
GTCTCATGCCGCTGACCTGCTACGCAAGTCGCAGGGAGGTTTTACGCTTGCCAATTAACTGCTGTTGCAGATCCTGTTTGGCTTTCAACAAATTCGCTTATAGTTTCCATGTATAAATCATCATCAATCGGAAGATTTCGTGTAAGTGGCGAAAGTGTAACCCCCTTGATATAGCTTGTCTCAAGTTGAGTAGTTTCTGTAAATGGCCTCATATATTTCTGATTTTGCAACGATTGCACTGCGTATTCCACATTAATTGACTGCTGCAGTGAATTCTCAAAAAGAACTATTCTAAATTCCTTCTCATATCCATATGTATTGTTCTTTATAAATGCGGAAAGAACCATTAGATACAAGGTAAGATCTTTTTTAAATTCATAATAATTATTTAGAGAGTTTGTATTGCTATATACTTTAGTAAAAATTTCCAAATCAGAAGTTGACACAGATATTTGCTTTTCTCTGAGTAAATACTTGAGGGATTCAATATATCCAGTGATATACGTATCTACAAATCCCGATAATTCTGTCGTTTGATATAAGGGATGAGCCAGTCCATTTTTTCCTACTCTTTTAGAATTATTTAAGAAAATATTAGATTTTGATTTACTATCAAGACGAAAATTGCAAAAAGGTTCAAACGAAACATCGTCTACCGTTTCTCCATCAGAAATGTAATGCACATGAGAGAATGCAATGTATTGATTATCTGAGGTAAATCCCTTAGTAATCTCTTTGACTAAGACTTCAACATCGATACATAACTGCATCCCACCGCTACCATAGTAATTCCACATTGACATTTGGTCATTATTATCGGTCAGCGACAACACATATAAATGTATGTGCCTTTGGAGAAAGGATACATACTTTATTAATGGTGCTCGCTCATATACTTGCTGCAAATCCGGTGTATTTAATTTGGCCTGTATTTCTGAGTTCTTATACTCAAAGTAGTCATTTATCAGAGTATAAAGTACCCTGCAATCTGCAGGATCATTTAAGAATTCAGAGCGAGTCAAACGCAATTTCTTACTTTTCAGAATGGATGACATCCCATCAACAGAAGTATAATGATATTTAATATTTGACATAATGCCCACGCTCTCCCATTAGTATAATAGAATTAATCTCTGACATGCAAGAATGAATTCATATTTTTCTTCATTACAATGGTACTCAAAATAAATGTAAGGAGGAGCACACAATGGCTTCTATTTTTCTTTCACCGTGTTGCTTATATCCATCGCCCCCTTCGTATACTACCTCACTTTTCACAATTTATTTTTTCTTCAATCGCTCTGCGTCAATTTTATCTTTAAGGTATTGCGCAAAGTAAGGATAATATTTATTTTGAAGACGTTCAATTCTCCAGTCGAACCCAGTCACAGTGTGCCTACATAATGGACTGCCACAGTTACACTCAAACGAATAGTCTTCATTATCAATAAACGCATAATCTACTGTTAGTTCTTCACCAGGTAAAATATCTCTAATTGCAACGAACGTGATTTCACCGTGCAAGCCACAATTAGGATCACATGAATGATTATTATATAATTTAATGCTTTCCTCCTCCTCACACGTCATCGCTCCCATATAATACTCGTCAGAAATAGGAAGATAACTATTAATAACCGCAGAACTAAACAACTCATCTCGAGTTAATATATGCCCGCCTTTTACATAGACAATCTCATTCTTGCAAATATACTCTTTCGCAAACATTCCTATTCTGTTAATACCGCTTTTTCTAACTTCAACTTTTGGAGATATTCTAGATCGCATAATTCACCTCAAATCAGGAATTTCGTGCAATATACAATGAATTCCTCCGCCACCTAATAACGGTTCTCGACTATATATTTGCTCAATCACCCTACCTGGAAAAACTCGACGAAAAATCTCAAGTACCTGTTCATCCTCAGCGCACCCAAATTTCGGAATCAAGACACCACCATTTACCATATAGAAGTTCAAATAGGATGCAGGCAATAAATCGCCTTCTTTTCGATTGATCGCATCATCATTGGTTGTAAGTCCTGCCTCTTCTTCAGAAGACATATATAGGGGTGTAGGCAGTGGTATTTTATGAACTTCACACTCATAGCTATTTTGGATTGTCTTGAGTATTTCACGCACCCGTGCATAATTAGGATTCCTTTTATCATCCGTCCACGCAATACACACCTCATGCGGTCGTATAATAGACATAACATTATCTATATGTCCGTTTGTTTCATCATCCGCTAGTCCCTGCTTAAGCCAGACAACTTTTCTCACACCGAGGCAATTCTGTAGAACACTTTCAATATACTCTTTTGATTTAAACGGATTTCTGTTTCGGTGCAGCAATACACTTCTAGTAGTGAATAGCGTTCCTTCCCCATCAGTTAGTATTGCTCCGCCCTCCAGCACAATATCCGCGTCCATAGTTTTAATATTAAGATATTTACTAAATTCTTTCGCAAAAGCATCATCTTTATCCCATGGAAAATATGAACCTTCCTTTATGCCACCCCAAGCATTAAATCGCCAATTTATTGCAATTAACTCTTCTTCGACTTTTACAAACGAAGGACCAATATCACGAGCCCAAATATCGTCATATTCTAGAGGAATGAGTCTAATAGTATGCAAGGATATACAATTGTCAAACTCTCTTTGAAGTTTTTCAACATCCTGATTCCTACAGATTAAATATACATTTTCATATTTGGCAATGCACTTTACTAGATTAATGACGTATTCTTGCATGTAAGCTGCATCAGATCTCCAAATATCCGTTCTAAATGGATACATGGCAATAGTGCCATGATGGTGTTCGAACTCTGCAACGAATCGCCTTTTTACATCTATAGCCATGAGTCTCCTCCTGTTTATTTGTTTATCTTTTCCTTCTGAATTCGGATAGCTTCTTCTGGATGATACCCTTCAAATGGGCGACCAGATTCAGCATACATATCAAAACTTACAGCACTATAACCACCGTGTACCGGAATGAATCCACCCGATATAAAGCTAGCCTTGTCAGAAACCAAAAAGCTTACAACGTTTGCGATCTCAGCTGGCTCAGCAAATCTTCCCAACGGACACAACTGACTACCTGTACTTCTCGAAATAAACGGAACCATTTCAGATGATGCCGGGTCGTTTTCGTCAAAGGTCTTTGCCCAGCCAGGGCATACCGCTGTAACTCGGATTTTCTTTTCATCGTATCCAAAGTTGATTGCTAAACTATCTGTCAAATTAATCAACGCAGCCTTACTTGCAGCGTAGGACATACTAGAAAACGATCCTCTCTGCCCATCCGTACTTACCATGTTAACAATAACTGAATGAGGAGCTAGATTTTTTTTCAAACCAATAGAAAGCAATAAAGGAGCCGTAACATTAACAGCAAATACTCGATCCCATTCAAAGATATCATAATTATCTATATCTTCATTGCCACTAAAAGCTCCCGCATTATTTATGATGGCATTCAATTCAATATTTTCCATGCCAGCAATAAATTCTGCAATAGCATCTCTATCAGTAAGATCACACTGCACACATTTAACTGAGTCCGCGAAATCTCTTTCAAGTATATCCTTTGCTGTCGATTCATCACTATGATAAATTGCATAGACAAAGTATCCATCCTCAACAAGTTGTTTTGTAATGGCAAAACCTAAACCTGTATCCCAAGATACACCAGTTACTACTGCTTTTTTCATAAAATAACCTCCTAATTAAATTTGAAAAGTTAATGAGTACAATTAAAGTACGCAACTATTTTAGAACAATCAATAGTCATGGATACTATTCCAAGGATTAGTAGCAATAATAGCAGAATAAATAATGATGTCCATTTTCTATATGAGTTCTCTGTTGCTTCACGGATAATTGCTCTTTGCTGTTCTCTACTGAAATTATCCGCCGAATTAAACGCAAAATTTTGAAAACCACTAATCTCAGTAGCTAAATACAGAAGTAATGCGCTTATAAGGGCAAAACAAATGGTAGATAAATACAAATTCCACTGGACAATAAACTCGTATTCGTCAATACTTATTGTTGTAAATATATTCGTTGCCAAGGAAATTGCAATACCACTTAAAAAAGTGTAAACATTATTGTTAATATGTAATAAATAAAGGCATATCTTGTTGTATATAAACTTCATACTCTTACGTTTTTAAACTCCTGCTCGATTTCGTTCAAAGATACTTCAACATCATCATACTTCCTACGCATGTCATTACGAATATTTATTGTATCCTGATATGCCTGAATACAACCAACCGACATGTACACTTCTTCCTGAATTGTGTTAATAACACGCATGGTTGCATCAATACGCTCTTGAAGTTCCATATATTTTTGTAATATTGCAGACCCCTGTCTCGCAGTAACCTGTGCTTTATAGGCATCAATTTTTTTGAAATGCTATTTCTCAGATCATATGCTCGATTATATATTTTTGTAAATACAACATTTGTATCTTTCAATACAGCATCCTTGCCCAAAACCATCCCACCATCAGAATAATCAAGACTAATTTCTTCAAAATCAGTAGCGATGTCTTCCAATGTATCAGATATTTTTTCTTGGTAATGATCCCTGAATTCATCTGACAGTTCTTCACATCTTACTGAAGATCCACATGCCTGAACTAATTGAATATACTTTTCAACCAATTCTGTAAGCTCATCATTCAGATTTCTCAATCTGCTTCTAATAGGATCTACTCTATCTTTGAATTCCGTTTTCTTTCTTGCGTTTACTGCAATATGTTTACAATCTTGAATAGCCTCAGTCAAACGTCTCTTGCGCTCTTGAAACTGGCGTTGTATCTGCCGTGTAAGATCAATAAACTGTGTTACTCTAGATTTATAAATCCTACTTTCTTCAACAATTTCTGCCAGACGATCTACTTCTTGGTTGAAAAAGTCAATAATCAACCCCATTTCAACATTCCAATATTCATCAGAGTCAGGAGCCTTCATCCTCCAACAATTTGTTAGTAGCCGAAGAGTATTTCCGGTTTTAGCAACATCATTCGCAATATTATGAAAAATCTCCCCATGATCAATAATGCTTATCTGGTCTTCTCTTGCTGCTTTTTTCTCATCTTCAGCTACAAATAAATCCACAAAATCTTTGCCAATTGCATATTCTTTTTTGTATCCATACAGGTATTCACATTGTCCCGTCCAGAATTTTATCCTACAATCTCTATCGCTAGCCCAAATCGTAAATGGTGAGGCATCCAAAATCTCCAATAAGTATTGATCCTCTTCTGAAAATGCCCTTTTCGTCTGCAACTCCTCAATATAAGCAATCAGCTCCTCTTTTGACATTTCATTGAAATCCAAAGCCAACACCTCTCTTTCTTAATCTACGGATGTAAATAGCGATATGGATCGCATGAACCTAATTCTTTATATAGCCTCCGTATCGCTTTGCACTTATCGATATTCTGTCCTTCTAAAATTCCAAACTCATTCATTGTTTCACCTAAACAACATCCACCACAATGCATTTTAACAATGCATCCTTTACAATGCTTTATATTTGTCGATTTCCGATTGTTTAAAACTGCTACTTTGTGCGTATCAATATCAAACTTATTGTTATCCGGATTCCATTTTCCGACAATAAATGCCCCCATATGATATGCTTCCTTTCCAAGAACTACCATATCACATGCAGAAACATAGCCATCAGGGGTAATATGCGGTGCAGAGAGTGGATGACAACTACGACAATGAAATTCTGATTCTCCGTCAAAATTAATTGTCAAAAAGCTTCCCCAGAACATTCCCTTTGCCTTTGCATAGTAATAACATTTTATGTAGTTATCAACATATTTCGAGAGATCAAATGAGTATGCTTTCTTTTTGACGATATCTTCACATACTGGTATCTTACCAACAGAGTAGAACAAAGGGTTCGTCCAAACATAATTGATACCGAGACTCAAAAAATAGTCAGCCATCTCTTGCTGTTTATCAATGTTTGCATCAGTAATCGTAATTCGTGCACCTACAAACAGCTTTTTGTCTTTTGAATGAGCAATTAACCATTTCACATTATCTTCTATGATGTCAGCAGATGTTCTATCTTGAAATTCATTCAAATATAACGGATTCAATGGTCTGTTAAAGTTTTGAATATCCTTCATCCCATCAAAAGACATCCAAATTATATTCACGTTTTCAAGAATCCACTCCCGCACTTCTGCACCAAAAACACCATTTGTTTGAAGCTCCACAGTTACATCTTTACCACGATTCACATGATGCTTGGCATATGATGTAATTTCCTTCATTTTCTCAAACTCACGAGTAGGTTCACCTGGTCCGTAAAAACGAATATGTCGACTGTCATTAGTGGCAAAATACCAATCAACTGCGGCTTTTGCCACATCAATAGGTATTGTTTGCTCTTTAATTGA
>JBJEMQ010000308.1:0-6384 GCA_051879755.1 Coprococcus sp.
CAGCTCTGAAACCTCCGCAACCATGGAGGAATTCATGGGAACAGAAGCTGCTGAAGCAAAAGACAATGCGGAGGTATAGAAATGAGAAAATTAGCAATTATCGGTGCGAGTGGTCACGGAAAGGTAGTTGCAGACATTGCAAGAAAGAACGGCTACAAAGAGATTATTTTTTTAGATGATGATGAAAGCATTCACGAATGTGGAGGTTATCCGGTAATAGGAAAAAGCTCTGAAGCCGGGATGATAGATGCTGACATAATCGTTGGGATTGGAAATGCGAGTATTCGGAAGCGGATACAGGAATCAGTTCCAGAGGAAAAACTGGTTACACTCATTCATCCAGATGCAGTTATTGCGGAAGATGTTGCGATAGGTGCAGGAACTGTAGTTATGGCAGGTGCTGTAATCAATTCGGGAGCAAGGATTGGAAAGGGCTGCATCATCAACACTTGTTCGTCCGTGGATCATGATTGTAAAGTGGGCGATTATGTACATATTGCGGTAGGCAGTCATTTGTGTGGGACTGTCTTTGTGGGCAGTGGAACCTGGATCGGTGCGGGAGCAACAGTTAGTAATAATATTTCTGTCTGCCCGGACTGCATGATAGGTGCAGGAGCAGTGATAGTGAAGAATGTTGATTCAGCCGGAACTTATATGGGAGTTCCGGCAAGAAGGATTAGATAAATGAAATGGAGTAAAACGATGGCATTAACGTTAATGTATATTACAAATAATCCTGTGACAGCACAAATTGCTCAGGAAGCAGGGGTTGACCGTATCTGGATTGATATGGAGTACATAGGTAAGGATAAAAGACAGGGTGGGATGGATACTGTCAAAAATCATCATACGATTGATGATATAAAAAAACTGCGTCCGATTGTCACAGATGCGGAGCTTTTGGTCAGGGTAAATCCGTTGCATTCGGCTACTGCGGATTATTGCAGCTCTGAGGATGAAATCAATCAGGCTATTGAAGCGGGTGCTGATGTGATTATGCTTCCTATGTTTAGAACTGCGGGTGATGTTAAGGAATTTGTGCGCTATGTCAATGGCAGAGCAAAGGTACAGCTTCTTGTGGAAACAGCCGAAGCCGCAGCAAATATAGATTCTATTCTGGAAGTTCCAGGAATTGACGAAGTTCACATAGGATTGAATGATCTTCATCTTGCGTACCATATGGACTTTATGTTTGAACTGATATGTGGCGATGTTGTTAAAAACCTTTGCCAGAAAATCAGAGATAAGGGTATAAAATATGGTTTTGGCGGGATTGCAAGAGTTGGGTACGGTATGCTTCCGGCAGAATATATTATTGCCGAGCATTATCATCTTGGTTCAACCGCAGCAATTTTGTCCAGAGGTTTCTGCGATGCGAACATTGTGAAAGATCCACGGGAAATTGAGAGTATTTTTATCGAAGGCGTAAAAAATATCCGACTGAAAGAAAAAGAAGTTGAGAAATATTCTGAAGAAGAATACCAGCAAAATTTGGACTTGATTCGGGATAAAGTAAACATAATTGTCGAAGCAAAAAAACAGAAGAAGTAGGGATTGAAATAATGAAGAAGATTTGTATTTGTACGACGGTTTCCATTACGATGAAAACATTTGTGGTTGAAACTGCAAAGTATTTACATGAAAACTGCGGATATGACATTACTTTGATTTGTAATGAAGATGAAAAGTTTGAAAAATCATTACCAGAATACCTGCATTTTATTCCTGTGCATATGGCAAGAGGGATTGATCTGTCTGCGTTCAAATCTATTAAGCAGTTTATGCAAATCTTCAAAGAGCATAAGTTTGATATGGTGCAGTATTCCACTCCGAATGCCGCTTGCTATGCAAGCATTGCAGCTAAAAGAGCGAAGGTGCCTGTCAGATTATATTGTCAATGGGGTATCCGTTATGTCGGAATGAGCGGAATATCCAGAAAAATCTTTAAAGCCATTGAGAAAATGGTATGTAGAAATTCAACGGATATTCGGGCTGTTAGCCCAATGAACAAGGCGTTTGCAGTATCAGAAGGGCTTTATCCAGAAGAAAAAGCGGTTGTCGTAGGAAAAGGCGGCACAATTGGTGTCGATATGCAGCGGTACAATATTTCCCAAAAGCCAGAATATCGTTCAGCAATTCGCAAGCAATACGGTATTTCTAATGAAGCGTTTGTATATGGCTTTGCTGGGCGTGTTTCGGCAGATAAGGGTTGCACCGAATTACTAACAGCTTTTCAGAAAATTACGGAATCTGTGCCTGATGCGAAGCTGCTTATTGTTGGGCCTATGGAAGATAATTGCGGTGTTCCGGTTGAGTTGTTAGATTGGGCGAGAAAATCAGAGCAGGTTGTTATGACCGGAATGGTTGACGGCTCAAAGATGAATGAATACTATTCGGCAATGGATGTGCTGGTTCATCCGACATACAGAGAGGGATTTGGAATGGTGCTTCAGGAAGCTGGCTCACTTGGAATTGCAATGATTACAACAAAAATTCCCGGAGCCTCTGAGGTGATGGAAGATGGTGTTTCTTGTCTGTTGGTAGCACCAAAAGATGTTTCAGAGTTGGAATCTGCTATGAAAATGCTGATTACGGATAGAGGATACTCACAGAAAATTGGTCAGGCGGCGTATGAAAGAACAAAGCAATATTATGATCGCCCGATTATGCTGGAGAATCAGAAAAAAGATTACATTAAGGTGTTAGGAGATAAAGTAAATGAATGATCCAAAGATATCTGTTATTATGGGGATCTATCAATCAAAGAATAAGGATATGGTTCGTAAAGCAATTCAGTCTATCATAGATCAGACTTTCACGGAATGGGAATTTGTTATTTGTGATGATGGCTCTCCAGATGATACATGGGAGTTTTTGAATAAGGAATATGGTAAGGATGAGAGATTTGTTCTCGTTAGGAATGAACAGAATGGAGGGCTTAGGGTTGCACTAAACACATGTTTGAAGGCAGCAAGCGCAGATTACGTTGTACGACAAGATGCAGATGATTATTCAAGGGAAGATAGACTGCAAATATTGTACGATTATGCTGTACAACATCCAACTATTGATGTAGTTGGTACGGCAATGGTTTCTTTTGACGAGAACGGCTCATTTGGGGTTATTCATCCTAGAAAAGAAAATCCAGTAAAAATGGACTTTCTGTATGGGAGTGTAGTGGCTCATGCAACCACAATAATGAAGAAAAATAGTTTAAATAATGTCAACGGATACCGTGTTTCATGGGAAACCACAAGATGTGAAGATACTGATTTATACATGAGAATGTGTGCTAATGGGGCTACTTTTCATAATATTGATGATGGATTGTATTATGTACGTCAAGACCGGGATAGTGTTGCTCGAAGAAAATATATCAATCGTGTGAAAGAAGCTGCTGTAAAGTTTAAAGGATTTCAGGCACTACATATGCCAATTTATTGCTATATTTTTGTTTTGAAACCCTTGATTGTTGGTTTAATTCCAGGGAGACTGTTATTGAAGATAAAACGATTCCTCATGAAGTCCTAATGACTGAAATGACACTTTCGATTTTATATAACCGAAATTTTGAAGAAGTCTATAACGGTCGATTAACAGTAAGGGGGGATATTTCATGACATTGGTATATTGTATTTTTGGTGCAGCACTCTTTGTATTGATAATTAGTAGAGGCTTAAGTTTTGTTTCTGCTGAAAGCAGTATGGATAGTCTTGATAATACCATATATGTAAAAAGAAGTGCATTTCTTTTTATTGTGTTTTGGGTGATTTTCAGTGTCTTAATGGGATTCCGGTATAATTTTGTAGATACATCAACCTATAAAATGATGCTCAGAAGAATCGGTACGGATTTTGCTAATTTGTTAGATCCGTCCGTTGCAAAAATTGAAATTGGGTTTAATATATGGATGATATTATGTAATATCGTATCAAATTCAAATGAACAGTTTTTTGTCTTTGTTACGACTGCAGTTACATTAGCGCTTGTGTTTACCTACCTGTATAGAGAATCCACGGACGGGGGATTCTCAATTCTTCTTTTTATCACATTGTATTCATTTACTTTTATGAATGGAATAAGGCAGGCGTTAGTGGCTTCGTTCTTTGCGTTAGCATATCAAAAGTATAAGGATCGACCAGTGATAATGGTGTTCATATGTGTTTTATTATCTGTGTTCCATAACAGTATGCTACTGTTGATTCCACTCTATTTATGCAGTCGGGGTGGATTCTTCAACTGGAAAATAAAGGTATTGTATTGCTTTGCTGTTGTGGTTGTGGTAGCACCAGGATCAATAGATTGGATATTAAACAGTGTTTTGTCAGACAGGTATATTGAAAGTTTGTCTATAGCAAATTATGGGGTAGGAAGAATGAGAATCTTGATCAACTCACTTCCTGTTGTCCTAATGTTGCTAGCTAGAAGGATTACGAAGGGGCAAAGTATCCAGAGTGACGATATGGATAACTTGCTGCTGATTGATTTTGTAGTTAACCTTTGTTCGATAAGGTCAACTTACTTTGCTAGGATGTCAATATATTTTGGATTATTCCTATGTGCGTATTACCCTGCTATTCTGAAAAAAGTATTTAGTAAGAACTCACAGGGTCTTGCAGTCGCATTATTTACTATGTTTTATACAATCTTTTATTTCTACCAAGCATACACATTTGAACAATATGGGTATCTGCGGGAGTTTTATCTGATTTTTATGAACTGATTTGGAGGAAGTAATTATGAATAACGTTGCAGCAGTAGTCGTAACGTATAATCGTTTAGAAGAGTTAAAAAAGAATATTGATATGTTGCAGCGGCAGACACGAACTCTAGATGCAATTTATGTCATTGATAACGCTTCTACGGATGATACCGCGATCTATTTGACAGAGCTTGCAAAGGAAAATGAACGAGTGGTTCTCTGTAGGCTTGAAAAAAATGTGGGAGGCGCAGGGGGATTTTCTTATGGATTAGAGAGAGCCTGCAAAGATGGATACGATTGGGTCTGGTTAATGGATGATGATGGTCGCCCACAAACCGATGAGACTCTTGAAAAACTGATGGCAGTAGCGGGAAAAGAGTCAAATTATTCGCTTATAAACTGTAATGTCCTCTGGGATGGAAACGAATTATCGTTCAAAATAGGAACACAGTATCATACGCTGAGGGAGCAACAGGAAAATATTCCGTCCGGACTGATCGAGAATTGTGCCTGTGTATTTAACGGCTCTTTGTTTGGACGAGCAGTTTACGAGAAAATTGGTACTATCAGAAAAGAATACTTTATCCGGGGAGATGAAGTAGAATATCTAATGCGTTGCAAAAA
The DNA here is from genome assembly GCA_051879755.1 of Coprococcus sp. Lineage (GTDB taxonomy): Bacteria > Bacillota > Clostridia > Lachnospirales > Lachnospiraceae > Coprococcus. The sequence continues at coordinate 5,327 of JBJEMQ010000308.1, forward strand.
CAATGGTGTTAAGGTATTGACGGTAATTGATTCCCTATATTACCATCCCAAAACGGAGTATGCGCACATGACGTTCTTGGGGAAGAAATTTGATTATGAATGCATGGCAATCTGGAAGCAATTTTTCCTGATTAGAAACTATGTAGCGACTTATTGTACAACTGCAAATGAGCAGCAGAGGAAGACGATGAAGCGTGGACTTGAGCTGATCTTCCTCGGTGTCATTTTGCACGATCGCAGTCTGAAACGTCTCGGATATTGCATACAGGCAGTAAGAGAGGGGAAAAAAGGTATTTTTGATAACCATTTCAGAGGGGTGAGGTAATGAAAGAAAGAAATGGAAGCATGGATTTATTAAAATGTCTGTGTATGCTGTTTGTTGTAATTATACATTTGCTGGGGCATTCTGGTTATCTGGCTGCATTGAATAAGGGTACTTTTGTATATTACGGTGCTAACTATTTGGCGTCTCTTGTCAAGGTTGCGGTCCCTATATTCGTACTAATTACAGGTTATTTTGGCATTTCCTTTAAATTGGAAAAAGTGGTAACTATGGAGATAACATTGTTGTTTTATAGCTTATTCACATTTATAATTGCGCTTGTATTTGCGGGGGGGGGTATTGAACATACTGTTTCTTCAGTATTAAAAACCGTTTTGCCGTTTTCCTATAAATCTTGGTGGTTTGCAACACATTACATTGTTTTGATGTTTTTTGCACCTTATATCAATACCCTGCTGCAATCAATTGACAAGAAAAAACACATCAGCCTGATTGTCATGTGCTTTATCCTGTTTAATGTTATTTCCTCGTTTTCACTTGATCCGATTGATACAACATCTGGATATAGTTTTGTCAATTTTATTTTTCTCTACCTGATTGGTCGATATATGCGGATGTATGGTTTATTTCAAAATATAAGAGCATATCAGTGGTTTTTAGGGTATTGCTTTTTCAGTTTTCTCATTTTGCTTAGCTATCATTTTTATGGGAATTACAAATTTGGTACATATAATAGTGTATTGTTGCTATTATCGTCGATTTCACTTTTTAATGT
>JBJEMQ010000309.1:0-6352 GCA_051879755.1 Coprococcus sp.
TCGCTTTTTGCGACCCGCCGCAGGCGTAGAGTTTCGCAAGCGAAACTCTTTCTTAGTGGACAAAAAAATCCCAAATGACAGATATGCTTAGTAATGGTACAATAAGTAGGAAAGTTTTTGATGGAAGCAGCTGGGTGTTAAGTAACGGAAAATGCTGCAGTTATTGGAAAAATGTCGAAAGGTATGTGATTTTATGAACAGTAAAAGTTATCCGGATTGGCTTGATAATGCCATATTTTATGAAATTTATCCACAATCATTTAAAGACAGTAATGCTGACGGTATAGGCGATTTTAGGGGTATTATCGAAAAACTTGACTATATAAAGGAACTTGGGTGTACAGCAATATGGCTTAATCCCTGTTTTGAGTCGCCATTTGGAGATGCCGGCTATGATGTATCAGATTATTATAGAGTTGCGCCAAGATATGGTACAAATGAAGATTTGAAGCTTTTGTTTGATGAGGTGCACAAGCGTGATATGCATATACTGCTGGATCTTGTTCCGGGACATACTTCTGTGGAACATCCGTGGTTTATGGAATCTATGAAGGCAGAAAAGAATGAATTCACAGACAGATATATATGGACTGACAGTGTCTGGGAGGAGCCAACAGGATGTGCTTCTCTTAGAGGAATTTCAGATAGAGATGGAAGCTGTGCGGTTAATTTCTTTTCACATCAGCCTGCACTCAATTATGGATATTACAAACCTGATCCTGATAAAAAATGGCAGCAGTCCATAGATGATGATGGCCCTCAGAGAACGATTGAAGCTATGAAGGATGTTATGCGTTTTTGGCTTGGAATGGGCTGTGACGGATTCAGGGTTGATATGGCAGGCTCGCTTGTCAAGTGTGATGAGGAAGGAAAAGGTACAATAAAAATCTGGCAAAATGTAAGAGCATTTCTTGATGCCGAGTTTCCGGATGCTGCTATGGTTTCAGAATGGGGTGAGCCGGATAAGAGTTTAGAGGGTGGTTTTCATATGGATTTCCTTTTGCATTTTGGACCATCACATTATAATGATCTATTTCGTTGTGAGCATCCTTTTTTTGCAGGTGAAGGAGATGTTTCTGAATTCGTTGAAAAATATAAAGAAAGCTACGAAAAGTCTGAGCATAAGGGACTTATCTGTATACCATCAGGTAACCATGATATGGACAGACTTTCACATACAATAAAGGGTGATAAGTTGAAGATTGCCTTTGCTTTTCTTCTTTCAATGCCGGGTGCGCCATTTATATATTATGGTGATGAAATCGGTATGAGGAAGGTTGAAGGTCTTGTATCAGTTGAGGGAGGTTATGAGAGAACGGGTTCGCGTTCGCCGATGCAGTGGGATAATACTACAAATGCAGGCTTTAGTACGGCACCAAAAAGTGAACTTTATATAACGCAGGATGAAAGTCCTGACCGTCCTACAGCCTCTGCCCAGATGGCAGATGATAATTCTTTAAGAAGCGAGATTAAGCGTCTGATTGAAATACGTCAATCACATAAGGCGTTGCAGAGCAGGGGAGAAATTGAATTTGTATATGTCGAAAGGAATGCTTATCCGCTGGCATATCTAAGATGTTATGGGAATGAACGGATACTTATTGTCATAAATCCTTCGGATAGAGAAGTAGAATTTAAGTGTAATCTTTTGCCAAAGAAGAAGATATATTCGTTTGGAGGCGAGATTTTGGCAAATGGTGGGAATATTGTGGTTCCTGCATGTTTTGCCGGATTTTATGATTTGACATAGAGCGAATGTGATAAGAATTCCCCAGGCTATCAGGAGCATGTGTAGTTCGCATGTTATGTAAACTATTATATCTGCCAATAATTTCTGAATTGTCTTAGGTCATATATAGTTCACATATCATGCAGACCAAGCTGCCAGAATGCTACTGCGCTGGCTGCGGCAACATTGAGTGAGTCAACACCATGTGACATAGGAATTCGTACAGTATAGTCACAGTCTGAAATGGTGCTTGGTGCAAGACCATCACCTTCTGTGCCAAGTACTATAGCCAGTTTTTCTTCTTGCATAAGTTTTGGGTTATCTATTCGTATGGAATTGTCACTTAGTGCCATAGCTGCCGTTTTAAATCCAAGTTTTTTTAAATATTTAATTCCTGAGTGAAGCTGCTTCGGCAGCTTCTTTTCAATGTCATATGTTTTGTTTTCTTTTGCAAAGCTCTCTTCAAGATAAGTCCATGGAATTTGAAATACAGTTCCCATACTCACTCTTATTGCACGTCGATATAGTGGATTACTGCATGCGGGAGTAAGTAGTACTGCGTCTATATCCAGGGCTGCTGCAGAACGGAAAATGGCACCTACATTTGTAGGATTTACTACGTTTTCAAGTACGGCGATTCTACGTGCCCCATCGCACACTTCTTCTACACTTGGAAGAGAACGGCGCTGCATGGCGCATAGCATTCCGCGGGTTAGTTGAAAACCGGTGAGCTGTGTAAGAATGTCAAAGTCAGAAGTATATACAGGAATATCACTGCAACGGGAGATAATATCATGTGCCTGTCCTTCTATATGCTTACGTTCAACCAGAATTGATATGGGATTATATCCGGCATCAAGTGCACGCTCGATTACTTTTGGACTCTCTGCAATAAAGACACCGTTGGCAGGCTCATACAGATGTAATAGCTGAACTTCTGTGAGACGGGCGTATATGTCAAGTTCCGGTGCGGTTAAGTCTGTAATTTCTATTATGTTCGGCATAGGTTATATCTCCTTTGGGTTAAGTAAATGACACTTTTCAGCTTTTCATAATATTATAGTGGTCATACATCGAGGTGTCAAACAGGCTGCCGTGAACCGGATATTCATATACCTTTTCTGAAAAACCTGTGATATAATGTGAACACTTAACGAACGCGAACGAAGAGAAGCGTGAGTTTAGTGAGAACATATACCCGAAACCTCAGCGAACGAAGAGAGCATAGTTTTCGAGGTGAAATGTGAACACTTAACGAACGCGAGCGAAGAGAGGCAACAAAAATAACAGTGATTGCATAAGACATTATATGAGGAGAAAAAATGAGAGATTTTGATGTTATATAGAGGCTGATTGGAAAGGATGTGACTGAAGAACAGCTTGAATATGTAGATTGTTATGTACATAATCATTTTGGAATTTTCATTCCTTTTCAGGAAGGGTGTGGCTATGCGGCACAGCAAAATCATACACATCCGTCTTATATGATAGTGATTCATTTTGAAGAACGAGAAGAATATTATGCACAATATGAGGCATATATACTTTCACCTGAGCTTCCACATACAGACGATTTCCCAGATTATCAGTATTACTGTATACTGATTGATAAGGAATATTTTGAAAATGTATATCGTATGTATGAGGATGAGGTGCCTGTTTTTGATTTCAGACATTTTCAGGTTTGTCATGATATCTTGAAAACTCTGAATTTGTTTGCTTTTGAGTATAGTAAGAATATGAAGAATTCCGCAGTTACGATGGAAGCACAGGCTACGATTCTTACACATTGGCTGGTACGTAGTCTGCTAGGAGAAAGTCTGGATATGCGTTCGATTTCATCGGAATATGCGGTAGCAAGAGCACAGCATTATATTGAGCAGCATTTTAGCGAGGAAATTACGGTAGGATATCTGGCAAAACTTGGAAATTTGTCAGAGTCAAGTTTTAATAGAAAATTCAAAAAAGAATTACAGATGACACCTATGGAATATGTTATGGATGTGCGGCTTGAGCAGGCTAAGAAGCTTCTTAAGAGAGCAGAGATTCCGATTACTCAGGTGGCGCTTCGGTGTGGATTCGGAAGTGGTTCTCATTTGGCATCCGGATTCCAAAAGGCATATCACACGACTCCCAGCGAATATAGAAAGAGATTTCATAAATAAAAAATTGACGGTTTAATACAAATTATCGCCAGTTTAGGAAAAGCATAACATTTTTTTTATAGATATAATAGTGCAATGAGGAACTATAATGAGATAAAACCTCATAACAGGAATACATTCCGATAGCGTATTACCAAAGGAATGTGGGTGGTTATATAAATTATATCAGGAGGAATGATTATGACCAAGAAAGAAATGTTTGATGCAATGAATCAAAACCCAGCCTTTCATTTGGCGACTGTAGAGGAAAATCAGCCACATGTAAGGGGAATGCTTCTTTATCGGGCAGATGAAAACGGTATTATTTTTCATACTGCATCTTCAAAAGAAGTATATAAACAGATGAAGGCGAATGCAAATGTGGAGTTGTGCTTTCAGGCAAATGGAACACAGATTCGTGTGAAGGGAGTTATAGAAGAGATTAAGGATGATGATTTGAAAGAGGAAATCATGAATCATCCAAGCAGAAAATTTCTTCAGGCTTGGAAAGAATTAGGGGTAGATCATTTGCTCTCTATATTCTGCCTGAAACATGGTAAGGCAAAAACATGGACAATGGATACAAATTTTGAGAAAACAGAGTGGCAGGAGTTATAGTATTTTTATAATAAAAGTATATATTTGCAGCATATCGATATTTTATCGGTATGCTGTTTTTGGTATTATACGAGAAAAGTTCGAAGTGGACTTGCCTACTGTGTTCGTGAATAGAAAATTACTCATAATTTTCTATTTAATAAGTAAGTATTGTTTTGCTGACTGCCTTGAGGTGAAAAAAAGTATTAAGAAATAAAATAAAAATGAAACTATATTCATTTTTTGACTTGACAAATGATTGCTGGACACATTAAAATGAATATAGTTTCATTTTAATGCACGAAAGGAGAAGTTTCATGCCAAAGGTGACAGAAGAATATATAAAAAACAAGAAAAATATGATTGTCCATGCTGCATATGATTTGTGCCTGAGAAAAACAGTCAGTACTGTAACCATGCAGGACATTATTGATGCAACCGGACTTAGTCAGGGCGGCATCTATAGATTTTATAAGGATATTGATGAGATTTTTAGGGATATGCTCATTTATAATAGACAGAGAGCTACTATTAAGCCTCAGTTAGACGAAATATTTGCGGATACAGAATCGGAAGATATAAAGAGTGTACTGCACAAGGTATTTGAATTATTGGCAGATTTTATGACAAGCGAATTGATGGGGATTGTAAAAATTAATTTTGAGTTGTCTGTTCTTTCGATGAATGCCCCTTTGAGGGTAGAGAAGATATTAGGAGAAATCGAGGGAACCGGAAATTTTGAATATCTTTTTATGCGTGTTTCACAATATTTGGAACAATGTATTATGAGTGGGGGTGTGACACCTAAGATAAGCAATGAGGAACTTTTAACATACTTAACCACTACATATAACGGTATAGAAATGAGTTGTATCATTAACCACTGCTATAAGAAACTGCCTCTGATGGAATGGTATGTGCCAAGGACACAGCTTAAAACTTTGGAAACTACATTATATTATTTATTAGGATTGGAGGATTAACAGATGTTGGTACATGAATTTGTTGAGGGAAATAAGCCTAATATGGTTTTGGTGCATGGACTTCTTACACCATGGCAGGTATGGACACCACAGATTGATGCATTTAAAGGACAATACAATATTTACGCAGTTGCTCTTAATGCACATACGGAGGAAGTTGCAAGTGAATTTGTTTCGGTATCAGCAGAAGCGGAAGAGATTGTACAGTATTTTATGGCAAAAAATATTGATACTATAGATGTTTTATGTGGTATTTCGCTTGGTGGAAAAATTGCTTATGAAATCTGGAAAAGCGAAAAATTAAATATTCGTAATCTTATTATGGATGGTGCACCTTTAGTAGCATGTCCAAGATTTGCCATAAAAATCATGATAAATAATTACAAAATGATAATCAGTAAATCAAAAGCTAGAGATAAGAAGATTATGGAAAGCTTCAGAAAAAATTTTTTGCCCGAAAAATATCTGGATAGCTACTTAAAGATAGCGGATCTTATGACTGATAAATCTATAGTAAATATTGTACAATCTGTATTCGCTGGTGGTAAAATAGAGGGGATTAAAAATCAAAGTAGGGTACTATTTATTCATGGAACCAAGGGAAATGAGGTGTTGTCCAAAAAAGCTGCTAACCTTATGAAAAAATATTATCCTGTAACAGAGGTGGTTTGTTTTAAGGGGGATACACACTGCTACAAGGTAATCTACGAATCAGAGAAATGGATAGAGGTTGTGAAAGAGTTCTTGGAATGTTAAAATGTTAATCTAGCCAAAGGGCTTGATTATATATAAGATGAAGATAAAAACGCAACGCATATTATCAGATATGCTAGAGCCGGTAGGTAGCCCGGCCGTCATAGAGAAATCTGTGGTAAGTAACCTGCCCCTCCGGGTTGTCC
>JBJEMQ010000310.1:0-3094 GCA_051879755.1 Coprococcus sp.
TATGGTTTGTAATAATTATAGGCGGTGGATTGGGCATATTAACCACTCTTTATATAGTAGTGTCACTTTTTGCAGTAATTATCTATAAGATATACCGCAAAATTAAATATGGTGCTTCATTTTATGATTAAGGAGGGTCAGAAATATGTCAAGTATAGATATTTTAGCACTTGTCATGGGTATAATTGCAATAGGTATCGGAATAGAATGTATTATTTCAGAATTTATCGGCAAAGATATGACCGACCCTTTTAATCCCGTTAATGAAGAAAGTAAAGAAGATACAAAATAAAATAATGCAGAGCGGCTGCCACCAGTCGCTCTTGCATACTTTTGTATAAAAATTGTTCCGAAAGCTTAATATGCAAAATCAGTAATGATGATTTAGGATATAATTGCAACACCGAGCTTGTTTCAAAAAGATTATTTTCTTTTCATATGAGTACTCACATTATTCAGCAACAACAATTTGTTCTATAAAGCATTTCTTTTTTGTAATTAACATAGGTTAATTACAGAATTTATCTTTCGTCATACAATGCAGCTATAAAATATTTTAAGGAGGACTTAACTTATATGAAAACAAAAAATGCTTATATTTCACTATTGATTCTAACATTTATAACCATTTCTGTGGCAGGCTGCGAATTTTTTACTGCAATCAAAAAATTTCATTCAAACGGAAATGTATTTGATTTCTGTGCAGGAGCCGTAGATTATATCCCCTATTTTATGATGTTTTTTATCGTTCTTTTTATAGCTTTACCTTTTGCACTTCTGTTGTACAAATCAAATAATATATCAATTAAAAATATGATTATAGATTCAAATACTTTACCGGGAGATATTATTTTGGGCATACTGCTCGGATGTATTTCTGCTGTAATAGCATATCCATTTTCATTAATGCGAACCTTTGGCGCAAGCTATGAACAAACTCTTTCTCATGATACATCAGTCTGGTTTTATATTCTTTACTTTTTATCATTATCCTTAGCTTGTGGAATTCTAAAGGAAATATACTTTAGAGGATTCGCAAAACACTTTTTATCTGATGTATTCGGTGAGAATGGTGCTATTATTGTTACAGCCTTACTATTTGGCATTGTCGACTGGCAAAACATGGGCTCATCTATAATACTTGGACTACTCTGGGGCTATGTATATAAAAAGAAAAACCGCCTCATTATCCCTATCATAGCCCACAGCTTGTTAAATGGTATTGGAGTTATCTGGATGCTGATTTTCGGATAATTTTCCTTTTATCCGGCTGAGAGATTCCGGTTCAATCCCCAGATATGTTGCTATATCCCGTTGCTTAACTTTTGCTACAAGCTCCGGGAAATCCTTAACAAACTGCCGATATCTCTCAGTCGCACTTTTCGTCATCAACTCATTTTCCCTATAAATTTTGTAACGCAAACCACTTTCAAGCGCCTTACAATAAATCTGCCCAAATGTTCTATTTGTATCAATTAAATCACGTAACTTTTTTGACGGAATCATAAGTACAGTTGCATCAGAAACTGTTACGCACCTATACTTTGATTCTGAAAATCCTAATAACACATCATCAAGAACCATTGCATACTGCGTATGAAAAAATCGTGTAATATCCTTACCATCATATGTGACAAATGCGCTTCTTATAATACCATCTAATACAAATCCTGTATGATTAATTTTATCTCCCACTTCGCACAAAACATCGCCGGCTTTGTACTGTTTTATTTCAGAAATCTGAAATAAGATTTTTAAATCATCTTCTCCAATAGATATATTGTAATAATCTTTGGCAACTGCAACTAATTTTTGAATCACTTCCATCATTCCGTTATATTACCCCTCCCCATTTTCATCAAAAAGACTCATTTGCCGTTTAATAAATGACTCCATTTTTCTTTCTTTTATGACATCGTCGCAAGCAACACATCCAAAAAGAAGCGGACTTGCAGGATTATAGTATTTAGTATGATTCATTACTGTTTTCTTACTATAATTTGCATAACAATAGGCGCATCCATTTTTACATGTATTATAGGTTCCTATGTCTATGCTGGATATACAACCACACAATACAACAAGCATGCTTAATCCCTAAACTACTGAAATCAGCAGTCTCTGCGCAGGTATCAATATAAAATCCGTTTTCTGTTGCAATTTGGGAAAACTCTGTCATTAGTTCCATTTGCTCTTCCCATGTTGGCACCCTTATTCCAAATGGACGAATATTCCTCTCTGTATCCTGCTACAAAATGCCAGTCGGCATTGCCTACATATACACATGTAGCGAGTTCTCCACCAGCCTGTCACCTTCATACACAAGACGCAAAGTGAAAAAATGCTGTTCCTCTTCCTCAATCAGCAATCTCAAAAAGATGGCATCTCCTTCCCATGTCGGAAGCTCCATCACATGCTCCTTTGCTACCCACTGCAAATCGCCTTCCGTACACGTAATCAATTCTCCCACAAAACCATCAGCTGTAAAGAGACACATAAGTTCCGGCTCGTCTGTCTCATCACTGATAAACGTAACAAGCCCTCGGAAACGATAGGATGTAAGTGTAAGCCCTGTCTCCTCTTTCACCTCCCGGAGCAGACACGTCTCCGGGTCTTCCGTTCCCTCCGCATGTCCACCTACGCCAATCCATTTGTCTTTGTTTATATCCTGCATTTTCTTCGTGCGGTGTAACATCAGATATTGTCCGTTTTTTTCTATGTAACATAATGTTGTAAGTTTCATATTGACTCCATTACCTTTACCTTTTTATTTCACCTCGAAAACTAAGTTCTCTTCGTTCGCTAAGTTTTCGGGTATATGTTCTCACAAAACTCACGCTTCTCCTTTACTATGCAAGAGCTTTACTAATAAGCTGTCTCACACGTTTCGTATCATGTTCTGTCAATCTATATACTGCACTTGCATATACTGCTTTCATAAATATTTCCTTTGGATAACTCTTACATCTAAGAACTTCCTTGAGATACTTTGTTTTCATTCCGGCTGCATATTCATAAAAAATCACATAGGTTCGTGCATAGTCCCATATTGCCTTACCATTTTTAGCATTTGTCCAATCAATAATATGAACCT
>JBJEMQ010000310.1:3194-6327 GCA_051879755.1 Coprococcus sp.
TAGTCCCATATTGCCTTACCATTTTTAGCATTTGTCCAATCAATAATATGAACCTCATCTTCTTCATACATAACATTTAGGAAATGATAATCCATATGACACAAAACCTCCGGCTCATTTATCTCTTTCTCGACAATTGATAAACATTGCATAGCCAAATTTTTTTCTTCATCACCAATAGAAGCCTGTTCGATTTTACTTAATATATAGTCTGAAACGCTATGAAGCTTTAAATCCTTCACCTGATGTATCTTCTCAAACCATATCATCATTTCTGCCATAACAATATCTTTTCCAACATCCTGCAATCTGTCATACATTGAAATTCCATTTATAAGATCCATCTTAATACTGTTTGGAAATTCTGACTTATAGTAGGAAGGAACCGGAAGTTCGCTTTTCATAATTTCACATTGTATCTCATATTCATAGTCTATCCATTCCTTTGGATAATCTTCATTATAGCATTTGTATGCAAAGCCATTATAAGAATAAACCTTTGCAGCCATTCCGCTCCCAATTTCGTTACGTTTTTTTAAGAAATCGTCATATGAATTCATATACTTCTACCCTCTCCAAAGCCTCTTATAAGTATTTTTTTAACCGCCTAAGGAGCATTTGCCGTATTCCATAACTGCATAAGCTCCTTCTTTTCTACTCTGCGGTTATAATACTATTTCTCTGCAAAGCCACACTTGACAGCCAATAAAATATGTATATCCCGAATCTGTTGTTGATTCACAATCCTGCAATGTATCCACCCACCATCGTTACAGGGATATTTATTATCAATCAACTCTTTTGTTCCTGTTCCCATTCTATCATATATACTGTCAAACTGCTTATTAGTCAGCCTTATCATAACTGTAAATGCCTCTTTTTCCGGAAATATCTGGCAAATTAATTTCTGACCTTTTCTATGTGTAATCGCCCATCCATAATTATTACCATATGGAAATGTAAGCTTCTGGTTCGTTTCGCCATTCTCAGAAAGCCATATGTTCAAATTCATGAAATCATCTGCCATATCTCCACAAAATGCACTCATATCCTCCCTTGTCGGAACCTCTTGCTTATTTAACATTCTTTCATACACCTATGCAACTCCCCCTTCCTTTTTTGCTAATCGATTAATTTCATAGTGAACTTCATTTTCTTTAAATACTTCTCATATATTGATAAATCAGTATATCAAAAGGAAAATAACATGCTCTCAATGAATAACTTCAATATACTCGTTTTCTGTATCGTAGTTATACCTAATTACAGTATAAAAAGGTGCTTTATAAATAATACTATTTTCACTCCATTCTTTTTCATAGGCAAACCTTGGAACTTGTTTTTCTATTGTTACTCCCAAATAATCTACAAATATTAAACTGCCAAGTAAAATAAAAAAGCAGCCAATCGAAAAAATAATCTTATATTTATTTTTGCATATCACCTGATATAATCCAGTTGATAATATGATTGCCCCTATAATTGAATAGATTGAACCCCAACTACTGTCACTGGGGAAAACCGCCAGTACAGAAATAATTAAGAAGGCTCCAAATCCAATCAGGATACCACCTATAACCTTTCTCATTTTATAATATTGCATTTCCTTATCTTCATTAGTATACTCCGCTACTTTTACTAAAGTATCTCTCATTTCTTCTTCCATAGTCTCACTTTTCCTTTCTCCATCGATAATTTCCTTGATATCGACCTCATAGAACTCTGCTAACTCTACAAGGATACTAATATCCGGTAGTGTACTTCCTGTTTCCCAACGGGAAACAGAACGATTAGACACATTTAATTGTTCCGCCAACTGTCCTTGTGTCAGACCTTTTTCATTTCTTAATTCTTTCAAAAAAGAACCGATTTTTGTTTGGTCCATATATAGGCCTCCTTTCATCGCCAGAGTATCATCTGCTTCTCCCTCTTTAAACGACACAAAGTGAGAAATGCCGTATTTTAGGGACTAGACACATATGTCTAGCATAAACTTTCTTTATATGCTGATTGATTGCAACAACGCTTACACCCTTGTATGCGAATTACAAAAAGTTGCGCCTTTCCGGCGCACTTCATATTATTTATTCTCTTCTTCTATTCGTTCTAGAATTCCAACACTTCGAATAAAATCTTTTTTATAAAACGGATATCTTCCTCATTCAATTAATTCTGTTCCTATCTATATCTGACAGAACACATAGTCTATCACTTTCGGTAATTGAATCCTTACAATTCTAGTTTCATAATCAGGTCTTTTATCTATCCCATTTACCCCTATTCCTTTTAAATACCTAAATTCTTCTTTTTCTTTAGTACTTATATTAGGATTAGGAACTACTATGTTAAAAAATATTCCCTTTAAATCACCTTTTTCTTTTCCTAAGAAATCTTGATATACTATTTGGTCAGATTTTCTACGAACATATCCTCCTTGATACTTTTTCAGAAAAACAAGGAAATTCTGTAACTCCATGTCTGAACAATTTGGTCTGAGTTTTTTCTTTTCATTTTCAAAGTCATCCGTTAATACCCATTTGTTTTTTACTAAATAAAAACGAAATTAGCTTTATTAGTAATAAACCAATAATGACTACTACTCCAAAATACAATTCTTTAAATACACCCATCATAAATCGCATAGCCCCCTAATATGTGATTACAAATCTATGTTACTTCCATACACTAATCACTTTATCATCCATCTCAAAATTCTCGGTTTTATATACATTTTTTCCTGCTATCTCGTTGCAAGCAACTCAATGTCGCGATGCTCATCAAATGTGCATGCAAGCATGCCACTTTCCTCGCTATTCGCGCAAAACACAGGTGTATATTTTTCAAATAAGCCCATCTACCGCTCCTTGACAAACCGCTCTCTAAGGAAGTTCTGCTCTCGCTTACGCTCGCCAGAACAACTGTGTCTCTAAGACTCAGCCTGCGCTTCGCTCGTCTTCGTCAAGAGTACACATGTTTCAACATGGCTCGATATGACAGTAAGTATGTCAAAGCCACATTTCTGCCTTTGCCTGTAAGTGGAAACATATCCACGGGAATTTTTCTGTACATGGGAACATATCTAAGTTAGCAACCACCACTTCAAGTGGTGGTTTATTATTAGCCCTCCTAAGGG
>JBJEMQ010000311.1:0-6323 GCA_051879755.1 Coprococcus sp.
CTTGATTTCGATAGAAAGCTTTACTTTGTAAGAAGAATATTTGAAGAAAGTAATGATGATACATATGTACCATCACTTTCAAGCAAGACCATTGTATACAAGGGCATGTTTCTGGTTGGAGAACTCAGACTGTTCTATAATGATTTGCAGGATCCTGATTATGAATCTGCTATTGGTCTTGTTCATTCTAGATTTTCAACTAATACAACACCGTCATGGCTGCGTGCTCATCCGTACAGATATCTTTGTCACAATGGTGAGATAAATACTATACGTGGAAATGAAGATAAGATGATAGCACGTGAGGAGACTATGGAGTCTACTATCATGCAGGATGAAATGTATAAGGTTATGCCTGTGCTTGATCCTGATGGCTCTGACTCTGCAAGACTGGATAACTGTCTTGAGTTTCTTGTGTTAAATGGTATGCCGCTTCCTCTGGCTGTTATGATTACCATACCGGAGCCATGGGAAAATGACCGCTTTATGAGTCAGGAAAAGAAAGATTTTTATCAGTATTATGCAACTATGATGGAACCTTGGGATGGTCCTGCATCTATATTATTTACTGATGGTGATATGATGGGTGCTGTTCTTGACAGAAATGGTTTAAGACCATCCAGATATTATATTACAGATGATGATTACCTTATTCTTTCATCTGAGGTAGGTGTACTTGATGTAGACCCGGCTAAAATAGTTAAGAAGGATAGATTAAGACCGGGACGTATGCTTTTGGTAGATACTGTAAACGGCCGTCTCATCTCAGATGATGAAATAAAAGAAAAATATGCTCTTGCAAAGCCTTATGGTGAGTGGTTAGACAGCAATCTTGTTAAGCTAAAAGACCTTAAGATACCAAATGTCCGTGTGCAGGAATATACGGATGAGGAAAGAGCAAGACTACAGAAGGCATTTGGATATACATTTGAGGATTTCAAAAATACCATATATCCTATGGCTGAGAAAGGTTCAGAAGCTATAAATGCAATGGGTACGGATACGCCACTGGCAGTTCTTTCAAACAGCCATAAGCCTTTGTTCAATTTCTTTAAACAGCTGTTTGCGCAGGTTACAAATCCACCAATAGATGCGATAAGAGAGGAGATAGTTACTTCTACATCTGTTTATCTTGGTAAGGATGGAAATATATTAGAGGAAAAACCGGAGAATTGTCATGTGCTTAAGATTAATAACCCTATTTTGACAAATACGGACCTTTTAAAGATTAAGAACATGAAGGTTGAGGGACTAAAAGTTGCAACACTTCCAATTCTCTATTACAAGAATACGTCTATGGAAAAGGCTCTGGACAGATTGTTTATAGAAGCAGACAAGTTGTATCGGGATGGTGTAAATATCCTTATACTTTCGGACAGAGGAGTAGATGAAAACCACGTTGCAATTCCTTCATTGTTAGCTGTATCAGCTATGCAGAAGCATCTTGTAAGAACGAAAAAGAGAACTTCTGTAGCAATTATCCTTGAGAGTGCAGACCCTAGAAATGTACATCATTTTGCAACATTGCTTGGTTATGGTGCATGTGCTGTCAATCCATATCTTGCTATTGAAACAATCAAGCAGATGGTTGATTCACATTTGTTAAACAAGGATTTTACGGCAGCAGTAGATGATTATAACAGCGCAGTATGTCATGGAATAGTTAAGATAGCATCTAAGATGGGTGTTTCAACTATTCAGTCGTATATGGGTTCTCAGTTATTTGAATGTATTGGTTTGTCAAAAGAAGTGGTAGACAAATATTTTACAAATACAGTAAGCCGTGTAGGTGGTTCGGGAATAGCAGAGCTTGAGAAAACCGTAGATGATCTTCATTCATCAGCATTTGACCCGCTTGGACTTGATACAAATCTTGCACTTACAAGTATTGGTGCACATAAGTTCAGAAGTGGTAAGGAGGAGCATCTTTATAATCCTCAGACGATACATCTTCTGCAGCAGTCTACAAGACTTGGAGATTATAAGATGTTTAAACAGTATACAGCAGCACTTCATGATGAAGAAAAGCCGTTCCATCTGAGAGGACTTATGGATTTCAAGTATGCAGATAAGCTTGTACCAATTGAAGAGGTAGAGCCTGCTGAGTCAATAGTAAAGAGGTTTAAGACCGGTGCGATGAGTTATGGTTCCATATCCCAGGAGGCTCACGAATGTATGGCTATAGCTATGAATGAATTAGGCGGAAAGTCCAATTCAGGAGAAGGCGGAGAAGCAATCGAAAGACTCACTATAGGTAAGGATGGAAAGAACAGATGCTCAGCTATCAAGCAGGTAGCATCAGGAAGATTTGGTGTAACCTCAAGATATCTGGTAAGCGCAAAGGAAATCCAGATTAAAATGGCACAGGGAGCAAAACCTGGTGAGGGTGGACATCTTCCGGGAGGTAAAGTATATCCTTGGATTGCAAAGACAAGATTGTCAACGCCTGGGGTAAGTCTTATATCACCACCGCCACATCACGATATATATTCTATTGAGGATTTGGCACAGCTTATATATGACTGTAAAAATGCAAACAGAGATGCGAGAATATCAGTTAAGCTTGTATCAGAGGCCGGAGTAGGAACTGTTGCAGCAGGTGTTGCAAAGGCTGGTGCGCAGGTTATTCTGGTATCAGGATATGATGGAGGAACAGGTGCGGCACCGAATAATTCTATACATTACGCAGGTCTCCCATGGGAGCTTGGTCTTGCTGAGACACATCAGACTCTTATAAAAAATGATTTGAGAAATAAGGTTATTCTTGAAACTGATGGTAAGCTGATGACAGGTAGAGATGTAGCGATAGCAGCTATGCTTGGCGCTGAAGAGTTTGGATTTGCAACAGCACCGCTTGTTACAATGGGTTGTGTAATGATGAGAGTATGTAATCTTGATACGTGTCCTGTAGGTGTTGCAACACAGAATCCGGAACTTCGTAAGCGTTTTAAGGGCAAACCTGAATATGTAAAGAACTTTATGCTTTTTATTGCAGAAGAGCTTCGTGAATATATGAGTAAGCTTGGTGTTCGTACTGTCGATGAGCTGGTAGGTCGTTCAGACCTTCTGGTAAGCAGTGACAGAGCAGATGAAAGAAATGTTATTCTGGATAGAATTATCAATAATCCATATATTGATATGCCGCAGAATAAAGTTAAATATAATGAGAAAAATCCATATGACTTCAAGCTGGAGCAGACAGTAGATATGAGAATTCTCATGAAGAAGCTTGGCCCTGCTCTTGAGAAGAAGCAGAGAAAGAGTATTGAAATAGATGTAGTAAATACTGACCGTTCTGTTGGAACTATATTTGGTTCAGAAATAACAAAGAGATATGGAGAGACTTTGGAGGAAGACACATATCTTGTTAAATGTAATGGTGCCGGCGGACAGAGCTTTGGTGCATTTGTGCCAAAGGGTCTTACACTTGAACTTGTAGGTGACAGCAATGACTATTTCGGCAAGGGATTGTCAGGCGGTAAACTGATTGTTTATCCTCCAAGATCAGTAAAGTATAAGCATGAAGACAATATAATTATTGGTAATGTAGCTTTATATGGTGCTACAAGCGGTAAGGCATTTATAAATGGTGTAGCAGGTGAAAGATTTGCAGTTAGAAACTCAGGTGCAACAGCAGTAGTTGAGGGCGTAGGTGATCATGGTTGTGAATATATGACTGGTGGTAAGGTAGTTGTTCTGGGAAGAACGGGTAAGAACTTTGCAGCCGGTATGAGTGGTGGTATAGCATATGTTCTTGATATGGAAAATGATTTGTATAAGCGCCTGAATAAGGAGATGATTTCCATTGAGACTGTTTCAGACAAATATGAGATTAGTGAGTTAAAGCAGCTTATTATGGATCATGTCAATTATACAAATTCAGATATAGGAAAGAAGATTCTTGATAGCTTTAGTGAGTATCTTCCAAAGTTTAAGAAAATCATTCCTGTAGATTACAAGAAGATGATGAATACTATTGTAGCATTAGAGGAAAAGGGCTTAAGCAGTGAACAGGCAACTATAGAAGCATTTTATAGGGTTAAGGGCTAAGGAGGTAAAGAGAATGGGAAAACCAACTGGATTTTTGGATTATGATAGGAAGACAAGTACAGAGATAGCTCCGGAGAATAGAATAAAGAATTTTAATGAATTCCATATACCTCTAAGTGCAGAAGAACAAAAGATACAGGCTGCCAGATGTATGGACTGTGGTGTACCTTTTTGCCAGTCGGGCATGATGATAGGTGGTATGGCATCGGGCTGTCCGCTGAATAATCTTATTCCTGAATGGAATGATATGCTTTATAACGATAACTGGGAACATGCATATTTCAGATTAAGCAAGACAAATAATTTCCCGGAATTTACAAGCCGTGTATGCCCGGCATTATGTGAAAAAGCCTGTACCTGTAATCTGAATGGAGAACCTGTATCTGTACGTGAAAATGAGATGGCTATCATTGAGAATGCGTATGCAAAGGGATATGTAAATGATAAACCGCCAAAAGGACATACAGGAAAAAAAGTAGCAGTTATTGGTTCCGGCCCATCGGGACTTGCCGCAGCGGATCAGTTGAATTCGAGAGGTCATGAGGTTACTGTATATGAAAGAAGCGACAGACCGGGTGGACTTCTTATGTATGGAATTCCAAATATGAAGCTGGAAAAGCATATTATAGATAGAAAAATAGACTATATGAAGAAGCGCGGAATAAAATTTGTCTTGAATACTGAGGTTGCTACAGGTAAGCAGGCTGTAAGACCTGGCTGTGCAAAGGATGATCAGATGCAGGCATACCTTAAGAATAAGGAACAGAAGTATGTTAAGGCAGAGGACCTGCTTAATGAATATGATGCGGTTGTTCTTGCATGTGGTGCTTCAAATCCGAGGGATATTAAAGCTGCCGGAAGAGATGCAAAGGGAATATATTTTGCAGTAGATTTTCTGAAAACTACTACAAAGAGCCTTATTAATTCAGGATTTGACGATAAGCAGTATGTAAACTGCAAGGGTAAGAAGGTTCTTGTCATAGGCGGTGGTGATACAGGAAATGATTGCGTTGGTACTGCTGTAAGAGAAGGCGCTGTAAATGTAACACAGCTTGAGATGATGCCTAAACTTCCGGATGAGAGAGCTTGTAATAATCCATGGCCTGAATGGCCTAGAGTCTGTAAAACAGATTATGGCCAGCAGGAAGCAATAGCCGTATATGGTCATGACCCACGTATATATGAAACGACGGTAAAGGAGTTTGTTAAGGACAAAGAGGGTAATGTAACAGCGGCAAAATGCGTGAAGCTCGGTTGGGTTAAGGATGAAAAAACAGGACGCATGAATATGACAGAAATTCCTGATAGTGAATATGTTGTTGAATGTGATATCGTTCTTATTGCTGCAGGATTTCTTGGATGTCAGACTTATGTTGCAGAAAGCTTTGGCGTAGAGCTTAATGAGAGAACAAATGTAAAGACGCCATGTCCTAATTCATATACTACAAATGTTCCGAAGGTATTTGTTGCAGGAGATATGCACAGAGGACAGTCGCTTGTAGTATGGGCAATACGAGAGGGAAGAGAAGCTGCTATGGCAGTTGATACAATGCTTTTAGGATATACAAATCTTCAATAATTAATTGCAAGTTACTTTTTGCGAAAGGAGGCATCGGATTCGGAACAGCTACGATGATATATTACATCTCCGAATCCATGCGGACTTTCGCAGATAAGACTTGCTTTTTTATATTTACAGTAAGTGATTTACAGGAAGATAAAGTGGAAGACCATCCTTATACTGCAGAGATACTTCTCCTATTATAAGGGGTCTTAAATATGCTTCCATTTCAGATGTTACATCATTTTTTTCTTTTGTTATCCATTCCGGAGGTATTGATTTTGCCTTATTTGCAACATCTTTTACATTAGTTGGTTCTATGCACCACTGATATGGATTATTTGATATTCGTTTTATTGCAGCCATAATACCTGTCATGTCTTCGGCAGCATATTTTACAGCTGCCTGTCCTAATGCAAATGACTCATTTATATCAGTTCTTGATGCTATATGTGCAGCGCATCTCTGAAGAATATTTAGTTCTATGGAGCGAACCTTGATATTAAGTTTTTCTTTTACAAGATTTTCAAGTGCTTTTCCGGTTCCGCTTAACTGCATATGACCGAATTTGTCTGCGACGGCTGTTTTTACACTTATATAGTTGCCGGCATTGTCATGGATGCCTTCTGATACAGCAACGATAACTGTTCTGTTTGTTTTCAGCTTATCACTTATATCCTGAATAAATTGTTCGGCATCAAATGCTACTTCC